>CAYQBZ010000093.1:332-10074 GCA_964415855.1 uncultured Rikenellaceae bacterium | reverse complement strand
CTGATATAGCTGAAATGAACTCTTATCTGGTGGGTACGGCCTGTCTCAAGCTTACATTCGACAAGTGAGATATAACCGAGATCCTCAATGACCCTGTAATGTGTTATGGCTTCCTTCCCCTCGCTGCCATCGGGAAAGACCTGCATTATCTTCCTGTCCCTGAGGTTTCTTCCAATATGACCTGTGATTGTTCCCTCTGGGCTATCCGGTCTTCCCCATATTAGAGCCTGGTACCGGCGGTCGGTGGTACGCTCATAAAACTGTCTTGAGAGCCTGTTCAGTGATAATTCATCTTTTGCAACAACAAGAATGCCGGAAGTATTTTTGTCTATCCTGTGCACCAGCCCGGGACGACTCTCTCCGGTCTGAAAGAGTGGGAGATCTCTGAAGTGCCACATCAGGGCATTTACAAGGGTGCCTGTATAGTTACCATAGGCAGGGTGAACAACCATCCCGGGTTTCTTATTAACGACAAGCAGACTGTCATCTTCGTAAACTATATCCAGCGGTATGTCTTCCGCTATCAGCTCAATTTCCCTTGGAGGAGTCGGCAGGACAATCTGTATAATATCTCCCGGCTTGACTTTATAATTGGGTTTGACAGGATCATTATTAACGAGTATATTGCCGGCATTGGAAGCATTCTGAATACGGGTCCTGGAGGTATTCTCCATCCTGTCGGAAAGGTACCTGTCAATTCTGAGTAGCGACTGCCCCGGGTCCACGATAAACCTGTGATGTTCAAAAAGCTCCTGCTGGTCAGTCATTTCTTCTTCTGCCATATGTCAGTCTCACTTTGTTTTAATAAGCCTGTTGTAACCAACGGGTATGCCATTGTCACTTGTGACAACAATATATATTCCGGAGCGGAGGGAAGATATGTTGACCTGTTCATTATAAGGCACTTTTAGATGGATGCGGCCCGACATGTCAATTATTGTAATATATGAAGGTCCTGATAAATGTCGTTCTCCGGGATCAATATTGATATAATCGCCTGCCGGGTTGGGCCAGATCTTAACCATTCTTTTCACTCCGTAAAGCACATCGTTGACCGATGTCGTCCTGAGAGGGTCGCCAACGACAGCTCGTATCATAAGGGTACCGTCAACCTGCGATTCTCTCCATTCCCCGTTTATCCAGTAGTATTGCCTTCCCTCGTGAGGAGTATTGACATCAAACCCTGCATTAAGGAAAGTCTCGGAGCGTTGTTTCCAGCCGATAAAGAATGGTCCGTCAACCATCAGTCCCCCGGGAATAACATATGTATAAAAACCGTTTATATCTTCACCCTGTTCAACCATAACTTCCTCAAGGGTATATCGGGCATTACCCGGTAAGCCGTTATTATCATCCCATATCATAAGGTCGAAAGCTCTTTTATTGGCATCCTGGTAACTGTCGTTGAAACAGATACTGATAGCTCTTAAAGTATCCTGTATAAAAGACTCAAACCTGCAGGCTACCATAGCATTTCTTGAACCCAGGCCGTTAATGCCGTATCCTCCTTCAGATGTCCCGTCATCAAATGCAAAGTAATTCCTGAAATCCTGAAAATAAACCAGTGTGTCATTTCCTTTCGGATCGATTGCGTCTGTCTTCAGGGAGCAGGTAATCCTGAAGAGAGCGGAATCATTATTACTTGTGTTGAAGGTATATATAAGGTTTGCATTATAGTCTACGCTGGTAAGGGGTTCAATATCAGTTGCCCCGGCAGTGAAAAAATGTACCTGGGTATCTTCATAGACATCCCATATCTGAAAATTCCGGGTCACATTTCTTGTTACTATGTCATTATTACGGTAGTTAACAGGTATTGAGGATCCCATCTCCTGCAGGTAGACCTGTCTGAACTGTTTCCATGGCATTGCCTCATGGCTCTTGAGGAGTGAGCGAAGAGGAAGCCTGAAAGCCACATCTGAAAAGACCGTATCAGCGTCATTCCTGTTCCTGTCAAGAAGTACATAATCAATATTCCATATATCGCAGTTCCCTACCATGGAAGGATCGCTCAGGTTCTGACTCAGGCTGGCGTAGTTGATAAAACGGAACTGAAAGCCCTTCTTAAGAAAACGGCTGTCGTCGATCTTAATGATAACAGGCACGAACCTTGTCGATTTGCTGCCTTCAATCCTCCATGCCGAATGCCATTTACCTTCATCGGGATCAAGAAACTCAAGAGTGAGACTGTCACCGGCCTCAGGGTAATCAGCAAGCCCGCCTGGCTGGTAAAAGAAACTCAGCCAGATGTTTTCCGTAGCAGGATAACCAAGATCGATGGGCCTGGAAGTAAGCAGGTCAGCCTTGAATCCTGATGATGAGGCAGTCTCATACAGCCTGCCTGAATTGTCGAGTGCATCCAGAGTAGCAACACCGGTTGTTATTTGCTGGTCCGAGTAGGTGTTGTTTATAAAGGCGTAGTCATCTGACCAGAGGCTGGTATCAGGGTAAACAGACCGTTCATAGAAGTCATCAAAAAAGGGAAGCTGAAGAGTATCTGACTGTGCTTTTGCAGTATGCCTGATGCCTTTGCTCCATGCTTTTTTTATGCTGAAGTCTGACTGAAGACCGGTAACAACCTCCTGTGCAGGAGCATTGACCAGGAAAATGTAAAACAGGGCTGCGTAAAGAAATATCTGTTTGGCCATCTGGTTTGGTTCGGTATTCAGTTTAACAGATCTGATGCCGGGATTGTATCTGTTATTATACGAGTTGAATCAACCGGCAGCTTTGCAGAGTCGACGGTCAGCCACAGGTAAATGGCTGAACCAAGTTGCAGGCTCCCATCCTCGCTGAATTCGGGATTCTGTTTATATACAAAAGCTGATAGAGTATCTTCCTCGTTGGCAATACTGTTGTCGTAGATATATGTTCCGAGATTAAGTGAGGATACAAGGATTTTGTTCCGGGCCGGTTCCAGGTTCATCCCTACCAGGTCGGGTACAGGTGTTCGCTGGTTGCTCAATCCTTTGCCCAGCACAAGATCGATCACAGAACCTTTCTGAAGGGAATCGCCTGCATAAACAGGTTTATCGTTGTACATCTGTTCCAGCACTATATCGATCGACAGATCAGGTTTATATCTTAATTGTCCCATTTCAAAACCTGAGCTCTTAATTAATGCAATTGCCTGCCTCATAGGCAGATCAACAAGGTTGGGCACAGCTATCATTTCCGGATTGAAAGCATTTATTGTAAGAATTATGTTTCGCCATTTTTTCACCCTGAACCCGGGTTCCGGATTCTGTTCTGCAACGCAGCCTCTTGGTACGAGGGTAGTATAAACCGAATCGATAACCTGGTAACGCAACTTGCTTTTCTTTGCCAGGGCGGCAGTCTCTTCCATCGAAAGGCCGTAGAAATCGGGAACAGGTCTTGCCTGCCCGTGTCTGGTATAGAAGTTCATCCATATCAGCAAGACTATTACCACTCCGACCACTATCAGGATGGCCAGCCCGAGATTCCTGAAAAATACTTTGCTAAGGATAAAATTTTTGAAGCTCATACTCACAGATTGGACATTTATTATAACGCAAAGGTATTGATAAAAGTATAATGATTCTGTTATTCCCTGACTCTATTGTAAAGTGAGTCCCTCTCAACCGGGACGAATCCTGCCTCACGGATCAGACTGCATATCTCATCGGTGGTCATCGACGGGTTTTCCTCATTCGCCCCTGCCATTGAATATATTCTTGTTGTATCATCTATTGTGCCGTC
The DNA here is from genome assembly GCA_964415855.1 of uncultured Rikenellaceae bacterium. Classification (GTDB taxonomy): domain Bacteria; phylum Bacteroidota; class Bacteroidia; order Bacteroidales; family VadinHA17; genus LD21. The sequence continues at coordinate 6,354 of CAYQBZ010000093.1, read as the reverse complement.
CATATCATCTGCCCCGAAGGAGAGTGATAGCTGGGCATTCTCCTTTCCTAACATCGGCCAGTATGCCTTTATGTGCGGAAAGTTATCAAGATAGATCCTTGAGACTGCATAGTTCCTGAGATCTTCAATAAGGTTAAGCTCCCCCAGGTATGACATACTGTTGTTCGACTTCTTATATTTTAACGGGATGAAGGCATTGAATCCCGAGGTTTCATCCTGGAGTTGCCTGAGTCTTTCAAGGTGATCGATGCGATGAATATATTCTTCCATATGACCATACAGCATTGTTGCATTGGAGGCAATACCGATGCCGTGTGCTGTCTTGTGGATATTTAGCCATTGCAGGGAGGAAGTTTTCTCGTTGCAAATGGTTTTCCTGATCTCCTCATCAAATATTTCAGCTCCGCCACCGGGTATTGAATCGAGCCCGTAGCTCTTAAGAAGCCTCAGCCCTTCCTCAGTTGTGCAACCTGCACGTTTGATCATGTAATCAAGCTCAACAGCGGAAAAAGCTTTTACATGAAGCTCAGGACGATGCTCTTTTATCTTTTTCAGCAGAGATCCCCAGTAGTGCAGGTCGTATGACGGATGGACACCACCGACGATATGAACTTCAGTTACCTTTTTGTTATCAAATCCCTTAACTATATTCAGCATCTCTTCCTGGCTGTATTCCCAGCTATCAGGATCACCTTTGGGTTTGTGGTAGGAACAGAACCTGCAGTTGTAAATGCAGATATTTGTTGGTTCGATATGAAAGTTATTGTTGTAGTATGCAAAATTACCGTTATGCCTTCTTCTTACAATTCCCGACAGGAGACCCAGTAGTGCAAGGTCGGCCTTATTAAAGAGCAATAGGCCTTCTCCAGGCGTAATCCGCCTGTTCCCGGCTATCCTTTCTGCCAGGTCCCTTAGCTCTTTATCTTTAATATGCTTTACTAGGTACTCCATTGTCCATGGCAGTAATTATGGGCACCAAAGATAAGAATAATAGGGGATGAAATTGAATTTTATTGCCGTTTCAGGCCAACAAAAAAAGGTGTCTGCAAGAGCAAGACACCTTTTTAATATTGTAGCCTGTATCAGCCTTTTATCCTAAGCTCAGAAGAGACTGATAGTTTTTTTCTTCCTTTTGCCCTTCTTGAAGCCAGCACCCTTCTTCCGCTGGGAGTCGACATTCTTTCCCTGAAACCATGCTTGTTAGCTCTCTTCCTTCTTGACGGCTGAAATGTCCTTTTCATCTTTTCCGAAATATTTGTTTATTATCTCATTTATTTGAGACTGCAAATGTAGCACTTTTTTGAAATATTAAAACCCGGGATGGATTTTTTTTACAATAATCAGACGGGCAGGTAAATGATCTTCTTTGTTTCAAAGAATGGTTCGCTGAAGAAATCTTTGATCTCCCATACTTTCACGCTTGTTCCAAAAGGAGCCAGCTCGGCTGACAGATCGCCACCCTTCAGGTATATTATACCATTGTGAAGGCTGTTCGATTGCTTACTGACTATATTTTTGGCAGTAAGATCAACAAAGAGTGAAAACTCACTCACAGCCCTGCTGACGACAAAATCGTACTTACCTTTTTCCTCCTCGGCTCTCTTACGTACCGGGAATACGTTTTCCAGGCTAAGCTCATCCTTCACGGCAGCAACTACCCTTATCTTCTTCTCAACGGAATCGAGCAGAATGAACTCTGAACCGGGAAAAAGTATGGAAAGAGGTATTCCGGGGAAACCACCCCCGGTTCCTGCATCAAGTATCCTGGAGCCGGGTGAAAATGATATTACCTTAGCTATTGCCAGCGAATGAAGAAGATGGCGGACATAAAAATTATCCATATCCTTACGCGATATAACATTTATCCTGCTGTTCCATTCGTCGTAGATACTTTTCATCTGCAGAAATTTGTTTTTCTGCTGTTCCGACAACGTAGGGAAATACCTTAGGAAATCTTCAGACACTACCTGTTTCCGGTTTTAATGAGAATGTTGTAGAGTAATGTTTTAGCCCTGAAAAGCTGGGCTTTTACAGTACCAATTGGTACATTAAGCTCTGATGAGATCTCTTCGTAGGAGTACTCTTTATAATATCGCAGTTCGATAAGTGACCTGTACCTTGGTTTCAGCTGGTTTATAATATCCTTGAGCGCAATTATCTTCTGGTGGTTAATCAGTGATTCTTCCGGATCGGGCAGATCTGACTGGATATTCACCGTAACATTGTCGAGGTTATCCTGTAAAGTCTCAAAAGGAGTCGGAGTGAGTTGTTTTTTCCTGATGAAATCGACACAGTTATTTGTGGCAATTTTAAAAAGCCATGTGCTGAATGCATATTTTGGTGTGTAAAGATCAAGATTCCTGAAAGCTTTTCCGAAGGCCTCAATAGTAAGATCCTCAGCGTCATACGAATTATTTACCATCTTTAGCAGCATGAAGTAAATGGAATCTTTATAGCGGTTCATCAGACTGGCAAACGCTTTCTCGCTTCCTTTCCTTGCCTCTTCAACAAGTAAGAGATCGCTCCTGGCCTTATCTGATAGATCATTAGTCAGTTCCATCTTTGTTTAGCGGTTTTGCTTCGGATATTGCTAAAATAAACAATACTGTTGATGATCGGAGAAAAAATATCGAAAAACAGCGAAAATGGTATAAGCAATGACTCATTTAACTTCTTCTGGACCAATATGAATACAACTACCTGCGTTATCAGCCTGATTCCAAATACTGCTGTAACCAGGGGCCAGGGGAAGGAGAAGGAGAGAAGCACGATAAATAAAACATAAAAGAGAGTCCTTGTCAGTGGTTCAGTGATGAGCAGCACCTTATCCCTTGTTTTATAATAAGGAGCAGTAGTAAAATGTCTCTTTTTCTGTTTGAACCAGTTTCGTAAACCGGTGCCGGGTACTGATCGGGTATGTGTACCATGCCTGAACTCTGTTGCAGTATTGCTTCTTTTTGCATTCGAGTTGACGAAAAGGTCATCGTCGCCTGATATTATATGATTATGGACACCGTAGCCCTTGTTATCAAAGAAAACTGATCGTCTGTAGGCAAGGTTACGTCCGACCCCCATATAAGGGATGCCGCAGATTGCCATTCCAAGGTATTGCATGGCAATTGTAAAGCTGTCGTAACGGATGTATTTATTAAGTAAACCCTTCTCTCTTATATAGCCGCCATAGCCCAGAACAAAACTGATCCTATCGTCAAAATGAGATGTCATACCCTCAAGCCATTTGTCTGATTCCGGTCTGCAATCGGCATCGGTGAACAGTAAGATATCGTTTTTTGCAGCTTTTATCCCGATGAACTGTGCAAATTTTTTCGAATGGGTGAATTTTGGATCCTTATTTACATTAGAGATCTTCAGGTGGGGATATTTTAACAGAAACCGGCCGAGGACATCATCCGAGCTGTCTTCCGAGCAATCATTAACAACTATAACTTCATATGAAGGGTAGTCCTGCTCAAGTACTGAGGGTAAGAATTTACTGAGGTTCTCTGCTTCGTTCCTGGCACATATAATAACTGATACAGGTTCTTTTCCTGATTTTGTCTCCTCCGGCCTGAAAAGATGCACACGGAGGTAGAAATTAAGATAATAATACAGCTGAATGGCAGCAGTAATGGCAAAAAGGATGAAAACCGCTTCAGTGAAAGGATTATACTGGTACATTTTATGACTTTCAATTATGGAAGCAATATAAATAACATAATCGGAATGATGAAAATATATTTTAACAATCATTTAAGATTGGAACCTGAAAGAATAATAGTTGTCTTATATTTGTGAATCTTAAAGCTTTGAGATAGTATAATATGTTCGAGATTAAGAGCAGGGATAAAGAATCGGGGGCGAGGGCAGGGATCTTAAGGACAGCCCATGGTGAAATCGCTACTCCCGTATTTATGCCTGTAGGTACCGGAGGGACCGTCAAAGGTGTTCTTCAGAGGGAGCTTAAAGAGGATATCGATGCGAAAATAATCCTTGGTAATACCTACCATCTTTATCTCAGGCCAGGCACTGAAATAATGAAAGCAGCAGGTGGCCTGCATAAATTTATGTCGTGGGACAGGCCGGTTCTTACAGACAGCGGAGGCTACCAGGTATTCTCACTTACAGGCAACAGGAAGCTGACGGAGGAAGGAGCTCATTTTAAATCACACATTGATGGATCTAAACATACATTTACACCTGAGAATACTGTTGATATTCAGCGTATTATCGGTTCAGATATAATGATGGCATTTGATGAATGCGCTCCCTGGCCATGTGAGTATGGCTACGCGGAAAAATCCGTCACTCTTACTCACAGATGGCTCGACAGGGCTGTTGCAAGGTTTAATGAAACGGAACCGGTATGGGGTTATGATCAGTATCTCTTCCCGATTGTCCAGGGAGGCACATTCGATGATCTCAGGAAGCTGTCAGCTGAAAAGACTGCTTCTGCAGGACTTGAAGGAAATGCTATAGGCGGCTTATCTGTGGGTGAGCCGGCTGATGAGATGTACAGGATCATTGAGATTGTAAACGGGATACTTCCTGATAATAAACCACGTTATCTGATGGGAGTTGGAACTCCGGTAAATATCCTTGAAGCAATTGAAAGGGGCATCGATATGTTTGACTGTGTAATGCCTACCCGTAACGGGCGAAATGGTATGCTCTATACAAGTGAAGGCACTATTAATATCAGGAACAGGAAATGGATCGATGACTTCAGTCCGATTGACCCGGCGGGTCCTTCGGCTGTGAGCCTTGGTTATTCAAAAGCCTATCTGCGACACCTGGTGATGTCGGGCGAGAACCTGGGCGCCCAGATAGCCAGCATTCACAACCTGGCATTTTATTTGTCGCTGATGGGGGAGGCACGAAAAAAAATTGAAGAGGGAAATTTCAGAAAATGGAAAGACTCAATGATAAAAAAACTCTCGGAGAGGCTTTAAGATCTCTGAAAATTAAAAGAATTGACACATATATCATTAGGAAGTTCTTAGGCACTTTCTTTTTCTCTCTTGTCCTGATACTGACAATTGCCGTGGTTTTTGACTTTGCAGAGAAAATCGACAATTTCATGGAGAAGGAAGCTCCTGTGAAGGCTATAATATTTGATTATTACCTGAACTTCATTCCATATTTTGCCACTCTTTTTGCCCCGCTCTTTGTCTTTATAGCCGTAATTTTCTTTACATCGAAAATGGCTGTCAATACGGAGATCATAGCCATCCTGAACAGCGGAATGAGTTTCAGAAGGATGATGTGGCCCTATTTCATTTCAGCCGTCGTTATTGCTGTTTTTACCTTTGTGCTAACAAATTTTGTCATCCCGAAATCCAATATCATCCGTATGGATTTTGAGGATAAGTATTACAGATCTTCAGCAAGGAAGGTTACGCTGGAGAATATACACCGTATGGATTTCAAAAACACCTATGTCTATATGGGAACCTACAATCCATTAAGTGAGAGGGGACAGAATTTCAGGATCGAAAGATTTAACGACAGCGGGAGGCTTGAATCGGTGCTTTCGGCCACCACTGTAATATTTGATACCACCTCAAATAAATGGTTGGCCATGAATTATTTCATCCGCGATATAAAGAAGGATGAAGATATCATCACCAGCGGAAGGCAGATAGATACCACTCTGAATATCAGGCCAAAAGATCTTTCACGCGATCCCGGATTCGTCGGTACAATGACCTATCGTGAGCTTGAAGATTATATCGACCTGCTCAAGCTGCAGGGATCGGATGAGCTGAAACTCTTTCTTATTGAAAAGTACAGGCGCTATGCCAATCCGTTCGCAGTATTTATCCTGACACTGATAGGAGTATCTCTTTCCTCGAAAAAAATAAGGGGAGGGATCGGTATGAACATTGGGATCGGTCTTATACTGAGCTTTTCCTATATATTGTTCCTTCAGTTTGCGTCACAGTTCTCGCTGAAAGGCAACCTTGGCCCTATGCTGGCCATGTGGATCCCCAATATTCTCTATTCGGTTATTGCCCTTGTGCTT
>CAYQBZ010000093.1:0-322 GCA_964415855.1 uncultured Rikenellaceae bacterium | reverse complement strand
GGCCCCTAAATAGCGTTTTACAACTTAAATACCGGGTAATGAGATCAAAGAAGTCCTTCGTAGATAACGAAGTCTTTTAGTCTTTCCTGGATCTCAGGCTTATCCCTGAAGATGCCATATACACTTGATCCGCTGCCCGACATCGAACTGAAGACTGCACCTGACGCGTACAATGAATCTTTGATCTCCCCTACCAGAGGGTATTTGTTAAAGACATAATATTCAAAGTCGTTCAGTATTGTATCTTTCCATTGAACCAGGGGAGCCTCAGCCAGAGGGGCGAGGTCCGACCGCGATTCCCGGGTTATGGAATTACCATATG
>CAYQBZ010000092.1:0-10092 GCA_964415855.1 uncultured Rikenellaceae bacterium | reverse complement strand
TGCTCAGAGGAAAGCACAAAACCAATTTTACACCTCATGTCGATTGTGGTGACAATGTTGTTGTGATCAATGCTGAGAAGGTTGCCCTTACAGGTTCAAAATGGACAGGGAAGGAGTATATAAGGCATACCGGGTATCCTGGAGGTCAAAGGACCACTACTGCTGAGGAAATGATGAAAAAGAATCCGGTAGGACTTGTTGAAAATGCCGTGAGGGGTATGCTTCCGAAGAACCGCCTTGGAAGAGCAATCTATAAAAATATGCATGTTTATGCCGGCAGTACTCACCCTCATGAAGCACAGAAACCAAAACAAGTTGAACTCTAAAAATACATATCAACAGGAATGGAACCAATAAATTCTCTTGGAAGAAGAAAAGCAGCTGTAGCCCGGGTATATCTGAGTGATGGAAAAGGAAAGATCACTGTAAACGGCCGTGACTACAAGGAATATTTTGGAGCTGAAACACTTCAGTATGTTGTCACACAGCCTCTTGCCCTTTTAAATGCTACCGACAAATATGACATTAATGTTAATCTTGACGGCGGCGGAGTGAAGGGCCAGGCGGAAGCACTTCGTCTGGGTATTACCAGAGCCCTTGTGATGATCGATGAAGAAAACAAACCTCTTCTCAAAGCTGAGGGTTTTCTTACCCGCGATCCTCGTGAGGTGGAGAGGAAAAAACCAGGCCGGCCAAAAGCCCGCAAGAGGTTCCAGTTCAGTAAACGTTAGGATTTAATAAACCAGTCTATAGATGCAAGTTTAGTATCTAAATTGTAAAGACTCCCTCCATCCGGCGGGGCTACTTTACAATTGATTGAAGGAATGTAAACTTAAAAACCAGAAAATGCCCAGGACAAATTTCAAAGAATTACTTGATGCAGGTGTTCATTTCGGTCACCTGAAAAGAAAATGGAATCCTGCAATGGCTCCTTATATTTTTATGGAGCGGAACGGGATCCATATCATTGACCTTGAAAAGACAGTGCAAAAAATTGATGAGGCTGCTTCAGCTATGAAGCATATTGCCAAATCGGGAAAGAAAATACTGTTCGTCGCAACAAAAAAGCAGGCAAAGGAGATTGTCGCTGAAAAGGTTAAGGCTGTCACAATGCCTTATGTAACAGAACGATGGCCTGGTGGAATGTTGACAAACTTCCCGACGATCAGGAAAGCGGTCAAGAAAATGTCGTCAATAGACAAGATGGCAACAGACGGGACTTTCCTGAACCTGTCGAAGAGGGAAAGACTCCAGGTTACAAGACAAAGAGCGAAACTGGAAAAGACCCTTGGCAGCATAACGGACCTTACCCGCCTCCCTTCAGCTCTTTTTGTAGTTGATGTAAGCAAGGAACACATAGCCGTCAGGGAAGCAAAAAGACTCGGGATACCGGTTTTTGCCATGGTAGATACCAATTCAGATCCTTCTGAGATCGAGTTCCCTATACCTGCCAACGATGACGCTTCAAAATCTATTTCACTGATAGTGGGAATTCTGTGCCAGGCAATTGAGGAAGGACTTAACGAAAGAAAGATAGAGAAGGACAAAGAACCTCAGATGAAAGACAAAAAAGTCGTCAGGAAAGATATGGGAACCGAAGATCTGCCTGATGCTATAATTCAGGCTATTGTCGAAGAAGAAGAGGAGGAAGAAGCCGATACTGATGACGAGCTTTCTGTTGATGACACGGAGGAAGAAGAGGATATGGTAAAGATGGTCGATGATATTGAAGATGAATTATAGTAATTTGTAAATATAACCTGTAAAGAATAAAGATATGGCTACCATAAGCGCTGGTGACGTTGCCAGACTGAGAAGAGTTACCCTTGCGGGAATGATGGACTGTAAAAAAGCCCTGGAAGAATCCGGAGGCGATTTTGACAAAGCAATTGAGATAATACGTAAAAAGGGTCAGGCTGTTGCCAACAAACGTGCTGACAAAGAGGCAACAGAAGGAGTTGTATTGTCAAAAGTTACCGAGGATGGTAAGACCGGAGCAATAATAGTACTGAACAGTGAAACTGATTTTGTTGCAAAAAATGCAGACTTCATCCAGTTGGCAAACAAAATAATTGATGTCGCTCTCACTTATAAACCTGCAACTCTTGAAGAACTGAAATCACTTCCTATGGATGGCAGTAAGATCGGTGATAAGGTTGTGGAATATGTAGGGATAATCGGTGAAAAGCTCGACCTTTCCTATTATGAAAAGAAAGAAGCTGCCCATGTGCATGCCAAAATTCATCCGGGCAACAGACTTGCTACACTGGCGGGCTTCTCCAAAGCAGGGATCGATATCCAGGTCTATAAGGATATCGCTATGCAGATAGCTGCAATGAATCCGGTGGCAATTGACAAAGACTCTGTGCCTGAATCCGTTATAGCCCAGGAGCTGGAGATAGGAAAAGAACAGGCAAGACGCGACGGGAAACCTGAAGAGATGCTTGAGAAAATTGCACAGGGGAAGCTTGGCAAGTTCTTTAAAGAGAACACACTGCTTAACCAGGACTTTGTTAAGGACAATAAAATGACTATCGGACAATATCTCCATGCAGCTGACAAAACTCTCACTGTTACCGATTTCAAGCGATTCACACTTAATTTGTAATACGCAGGTTTATATTTCAATATTTCAGTGGCGCTCCAGGGCGCCACTTTTTTTCTGATCCTCTCTGCACTTTTATCATTCTGATTTATTAAATTCGTTCTTCCGTACAGTCCTTAACAGCATTTTTACTGCCCGGAAGCACTGATAATTCATGCTAAACAATAAAGATCATTATGCAATATTCGAGAATTTTGCTAAAACTGAGTGGTGAGGCTTTATCCGGTAACGGCAATTATGGAATAGATGATAATGTACTGGAAAAATATGCCGGCGAAATAATTGAGGCGACCAGGAAAGGCTGCGAGATAGCTGTTGTGACAGGTGGAGGGAATATCTTCCGTGGTATCCGGGGGACAGAATCCGGATTTGACAGGGTGAAGGGTGATCAGATGGGAATGCTTGCAACAGTGATTAACAGCCTGGCACTGGAAAGTGCCATCACGAAGAAGGGAGGACAGGCTAAGGTCTTTACCTCAATACGTATGGAGCCGGTTGGAGAATTATACAACAGGGACAGGGTACTGGAAGCAATGACAGCAGGAACCGTATGCCTGCTTTCCGGTGGTACCGGCAATCCCTTCTTTACAACAGATACTGCTGCCGCTCTCAGAGCAGTCGAAATACAAGCGGATGTCCTGTTAAAAGGAACCCGTGTCGACGGAGTATATACATCTGACCCTGAAAAGGATCCCGGAGCAAAGAGATTTGATAAAATATCATATGAAGAAGCTATTGACAGGAGACTTAAGGTAATGGATACAACTGCTTTTACTATGTGCCGGGAAAACAATATGCCTCTGATAGTATTCGACATGAATAAGCCGGGAAATCTTAATAAGCTGGTAAACGGGGGAAAAGTGGGAACCATCGTCAGCAATTAAATAAATAATTGCTATTCCGGCTAATTTATTAAATTTGTTCTTCAACTCCGGAAGAACTTAATAAAGCGAAGAGAACAGTGATATAGTTAACAGTTACAAATCTAAATTACATCCTATGAACGAAGAAATTGAACTGATAACAGAAGAAACCAGCGAGCGGATGACAAAGGCGCTTGAACATCTTGAGCATGAACTGGCAAGGCTCAGGGCCGGAAGAGCCAATCCTGCCCTCCTCGATGGTATCACAGTTGACTATTACGGTGTTAACTCTCCCCTGAGCCAGGTCTCCAATATCAATACACCTGATCCCAAGACAATCCTGATACAGCCCTGGGAAAAAAATATGCTCGGCCCTATAGAAAAAGCTATTATGGCTGCAAATATCGGGCTCACACCTGTCAATAACGGTGAAGTAATACGTATTAATATTCCACCTCTCACAGAGGAGAGAAGGCATCAGCTGGTTAAACAGGTCAGGAACGAAGGCGAAACAGCCAAGATAAGCGTCCGTAATGCCCGGAAATGGGCTAATGATGAGCTGAGGCTGTTGCTTAAGGACGGACTGCCTGAAGATCTTGAGAAAGATGCGGAAGAGAAGGTCCAGGAAATGACGCACTCCTTCAATGGCAAAATAGACAAGGTAATGGAACTGAAAGAAAAGGATGTTATGACGGTTTAAGCACGAGCCTGTATTTTGCCGCCGCCTTTACAGCATCATTAGAAAAGGCATCTTTAAAGAACCTTCCCTCAATATAGTCTTTTGTCTGTGAAAGATAAAATTCATTTCCGGGTATGCCGGAAGCCCCTGTCGGTATTATGGTAAGCGATTCATCCCAGTCTGCTGTATTAAATATATGCCTCTCCGAAGCTCCGTGATTTACTTTGAAATCCGGTCCATATGAGTAGGGGCTAACGGTATGGGAGCTGCCTCCAACCGGATAGGTGTCAGAGTTTAATCCGAAGAGAAGGTCAAGTATCATGACTGAACCAAGCGGATGCTCGATGGTTATTCTATGTATCCTACCCCATCTCCACCTGTACTGGTCCCTGCCTAATTGCCTCGTAAGTTCCGCAACACAATCTTTGAAGCTGTTAAAGATTATATCATCAAGGGTCTCTTTGACAGGAGTATTGATATTGTCAATCCACTCATCGGGTTGTGTAGTAAGTATCCTGTATATGTAGTAATCACGCGCTGTACCTGACAGCTCGCCATACAGATCCCCGAGTTCATCGGCCAGCAGGTTTTCGGCAAGCTTGCTCCTGAAAAATTCGAAGATGGCAGGAGCCACAGAAAAGGCATTCATATCATTATCCCAGCCCGCCATAATAGCCAGTGCGCTGTTCTCCTCCGCAGTAAGCTGGTCATTCTTACTTATGAGTCCGGCGATATAGGGTGCAAGGAGGGCAGCATAATCTGAATGCTGATCGAGGATCATACGTTTAAAATCTTCTATGCCGAATACATCCTTTTCATCAAGCATCTCCCTTATCCGGTTTATCCTGTAGGGGAGAGCAAAAGAAGAGCTGATATAAAAAGGATAGTCATCATCCACTGTCTTATTATTAGCTGATGAGACATACCCTGACCCGGGATTATAGCTGTAAGGGAGCTGACCGAAAGGGACATATCCCTTCCAGTCATACTTACCCGACTCTCCGTCCCTTATAATAGTCCCCTTCCCTTCCCTTATTGCAATTCCACCACCGGTACCAAGTCCTATATTACCTTCCGTATCAGCATAAACAAAGTTCTGGCTGACAGATCTGAATGTAGTTAAAGCCAACCTGAAATCATCCCATCCGGCAGCCCTGTTCAGTATACTGACGGACCTGATCTCATCACTGTAGTCATTACCCGACCACCTCATACTGAGCGCCTTATCGCTGATATCCCTGTATCCTGAGATTATTGGTCCCCGGTGAGTGTATTTAATAATAACCGAATCCTTCTTTCCGCCTTTGATATTAATGATCTCCTTCTTCACCTTCATATCTTTCCATTCACCCTTAAAAAGATACTGGTTATCGTTGTCAGGATTGATCTTTTCAGAAAAGAGGTCAATATCATCAACCATAAGGTTGGTCATTCCCCATGCAATTTTTTCATTATGCCCTGCCACCACAAAGGGCTCTCCCGGCACCAGAACCCCGGTTACATTAAGCTCTCCGGGGATCACAAGATGCATCTGCATCCATATTCCCGGCGAGCCAAAGCTCAGGTGCATGTCATTCGAAAGGATTGGTTTACCTGTTTCGGTCCTGTTACCTGATACGGCCCAGTTATTACTACCTGTAAATGAAGAAATACCGAGTTCATTTAATTTATCCAGTGAAGAAATAATCGCTTTTGTATCATCAATTAAAGACTCATCTAATTCATAACCAGGGTAAACAACGGATTTAACAGCCTTAAAGTCAGGTATCAGCTGTGAAGCTTTATCAGGCCCCAGTTTCAGGCCAAGCTTATAATAAAACAGATCAGATGTCAGGTTGTCCTTTGCCAGATCCCAGCCCATATAACCAATAATATTAGCTATATCTTCAAGCTTCCATGGCTCAGGCTTATATCCAAGTATCCTGAATTCCGGGGGCAGTTTCCTGCCGAGTGCATCTATAGACGCATTTACTCCGTCAGCATATGCCTGCATATATGATAGCACTTCAGGCTCTTCATTCTCAAGCACCATAATAGATTTTCCCGTCATCTCAAGACAACGCAGGAATTTGTCCGTTTCCACAAGATCAGCTCCCATTACCTCCGATAACCTGCCCGTTGTTACCCTTCTGATGAGGTCCATGAACCACAATCTCTCCTGTGCCATTACATAACCGACCGAGTAGTACAGGTCGTGATCGTTGGATGCATAAATATGAGGCATTCCTCTTCCATCGCGGTAAACGGTTACCTCTGATCCCAGTCCTGGCACAACGATCTCACCTTCATATTGCGGCTGTGCACCTCTCTTAATTCCGGCAACTAAACCGAGCCCCGCCAATAGGATTATTATCAGCAAAGAAATGAAAGAGATAATAATGATCCTGATTTTCTTCATAGCGATAAGAATAAATTCAACACAATTTACAATTTTCCTGGCATTAATATGCTGCACCTCTTAATCCTGAGGTGCAGTTACAGCAAATATCCGTCATCTTCCGGTTCTTAAGGATGTTATCGCGAAAGTTACTGTACTTCCTTCCTTCCCATATTGTTCTGAAAGAGTCATTATTAAGATCCCCCATCACATATTCCGCATTTTTATCAAAACAACAAGGAACGACCTTGCCATCCCATGTAAATACCGGATTAAACCAAAGCCGCGCACACCTGTCCGGAAGAGAGCCTTTGAGGACCCATTTGCCATCTTTCATTTTATATCTTCTGAACTTTCCTGATGAGGGGAGCCATGAACCGGCATCCTCTTTGTGTATGACCTGCATAGATTTCAGCCTGAGTGAGAGACCTGCCTTTTTAACAAGGTCTCTTACCGCTGTGACCTGATGCTCATTGATCCTGTTCACAAGAAACTGTATCTCAATATTAATTGCGGACCGCCACTTCTTCTTTGCCTCCGCTATGGAATTTATACCATTTATAACTTTACCTGCATTCCCGTTTACCCTGTATGCAGCGTAAGTATCCTGGTCGGTTCCGTCAAGCGATATTATTAGCTTACCAAGACCCGACCTTACCAGTGCCTCTGAATTTTCATCAGACAGGAAATGACCATTTGTTGAAACAACCGTATTTATTCCGGAGCTGCACTTCAGAAAAGAAAAAAACTCAGGATGCATCATTGGTTCGCCCTGGAAATAAAGGTTAAGACCAAAAAGAAATGGCCGTAGTTCATCAATAACCCTGGTAAACAATTCAATATTCATATAGCCACGCTCCCTGTTCATCAGACCTGAGCCTGAAAAACACCCGGCACATTTAAGGTTACAGCAATTTGTCAGTTCAGCACTGACAGCAACCGGCATACCCATCATTGAGGCTCTTCCCAAGATAATGGATGCTATGTATGAATATCCTGCAAGAACAGCATTTGCCGGTTTAATAAGTTGTTTAAACATACGGTCCTTGTAATTGATGAAGTAAGATAAGAAAATTTTTATCACTTTAAGGATAGGGTAAGTCACCGGTTTAATGGTCATTGTGTTGTAAGGGAGAAATAATTTCTCTTCAATTCAAAAGAACGATCCGAAGTATTAACTTTAATATCAAACGCCATGAAAACACCTAAATTCTATTCGCTTTTCACAGTTGCTGTCCTTCTTGCTTTTACAGTACAGACAGTAACTGCAGTTAATCCTTTCAACAGGAAAAAAGCCGATCAGCAGGACATTTTAACGATCAAAGGGAAGGTTGTGGACTCTGAAAACGGGAATCCGCTTGTCTTTGCCACAGTTGCAGTTAAGGAATCGAATGTTGCAATTGTAACAAACATAGACGGTGAATTTACCCTGAAAATTGTTGACCCTGCAAACGCAAAAAATCTCGAAATCTCTTTTCTGGGTTACAAGAACAGGACAGTACCCATCACCGAAATGAGAGATAACGGGTATAAGAATGTCATCTCTCTCGATCCTGCGCCAATTCCTATAAAAGAGGTAGTGGTCAGACCCCTCGATCCGGAAGAAATTGTAAAGAAGGCAATCGATCATTTCAGAGATAACTATGAATCGGTGCCTAATCTCATGACCGCTTTCTATAGGGAGACAATAAGAAAGAACCGTACATATGTATCGATAGGAGAAGCTGTTGTTGAGATCTTCAAAGCCCCTTATGCAAATGATCTCCGCTTCGACGGTGCCAGGATGTACAAGGGCAGGAAAAGCTCCGATGTTGAGAAAATGGATACAATACTGTTTAAGCTGCAGGGTGGACCGGTAACTGTCCTTCAGCTCGATATTGTAAAAAACACCGAGTATATACTCACATTGGATGCCATGGATTATTATAACTATAGCCTTTCCAATGTGATTGAAATAGATAATAAACCTCACTATGTTATTGATTTTGTGCAGAAGCCTTCAGTAGACATCCCTCTCTTCATGGGCAGCCTGTATATTGAAATGGATACATACGCCATTACGGAAGCCGAATTTGGTTTCAACCTTTCTGATAAAGAGGCCGCAACTTCAATTTTCATAAGGAAAAAACCGTTTGGTGTGGAAGTAACACCCGAAGTAGCAACCTACAGGACCAAATACCGTGAACAGGACGGAAAATGGCATTTTGAATATTCCAGGGCAGAGGTACGGTTTAAAGTCAACTGGAAAAGAAAGCTCTTCAACACAAATTATACTACAATGTCTGAAATTGCAATTACTGATCGTACTGACCAGGAAGTTATTAAATTTGCAGGAAGAGATAAGATCAAATACAATGACGTGTTTTCTGAGCAGGTAAGTTCATTCACTGATCCGGAATTCTGGGGAGATTATAATGTTATTGAACCGGATCAGAGCATAGAATCTGCAATTCGCAGGCTGAGCAGAAAACTAAAATTCAGCGACAGGGAAGAATAGGACTAACGAAGAACAGGTCAATGACCGGGGATAATGAAATAATCAGGAGGATCAGGCAGGGTGATGTTGGACAGTTTGAATCACTTTTCCGGTCCTCCTATGTTTCCCTGGTAAAATATGCCCAGACACTCATCAGGGATCACGACACAGCCGAAGAAATAGTACAGGACCTGTTTTTCAGGCTCTGGCAGGACAAACATAAGATCAACATTGAAAGTTCTTTGAACGGATATCTTTTCAGGGCGGTACATAACAGGTGCCTGCACTATATTGACCACAATAAGGTAGTGGGACGTTATGAAAAAGAGATGTCGGGACAGCAGGCTGAGAGCCCTGAAAATCCTTCAGAAATACTTCACTATAAGGAGCTTCAGGCAAGGATAGCCAGGGTTATTGAAAGCCTGCCGGAAAGATGCGGGAAAATATTCTGTATGAACCGGTTCGAGGGACTTAAATATATTGAGATAGCTGAAAGACTTTCTATTTCGGTGAAAACAGTTGAATCAAATATGGGAAGAGCACTTAAAGAATTCAGGAAAGCATTAACAGAACAATAAAAGAGATGAATAAACAAAAAGAATACAGCGACAGGGAGTGGGAAGAAATTTCATCGTCCCTCTCCGGTGAAAATACCCGACAGGAGGAACTCACCGACAGGTTCGCAGCTGAAGAAGATAATATTGTAACTGAGTGGAAAGAATTAAGAAACATGAGCGATAACAGGAAAATTAATGTCGACAAAGCCTGGAATAATGTATATGCAAGGCTGAATGAAAATGGGTTGCTGGCAGAGGAGAGCTCTCCCTTATCGCGGTCTTTCCGGAATACTGTACTACGGATTGCAGCCGTGGCCCTTATTGTTCTTGGTCTTGGTTCTGCAGCTGTATATCTTAATAACTCCGGCGTTTTCAGCAAGCGTATAACTGTTGCTACCGGTAGTGACCGGAAGAATCTGGAGGTATCTCTTCCGGACGGCAGCAGGATATTCCTTAACAGAGATACCGAGTTAAGTTATCGTTCATCATTCGGAAAAAGGACCAGAGAAGTAAGCCTATCCGGAGAAGCCTTCTT
>CAYQBZ010000091.1:0-10234 GCA_964415855.1 uncultured Rikenellaceae bacterium | reverse complement strand
CTGCGATGGAAGTGGTTCGTATATATGCGGATCTGATCCGGCCGGAACCATGACATTAACAGTAAAATCGTCCTCGGCAATCGCTTCAACAAAGTACCTGAAAGGAGCAATACTGACTGTAATGACCTTTTCACCTTCGCGATTCACCTGCCGGCCACATGATATCAGAAGAGCAATGATCAGAAGTGATATAGCTTTTCTCATTTACAGCAATATTCAATGTTGAGTACAAATTTAACATATAACAGAACAAATGGTTTAAGTGTTGTAAATAAAATAATATAAGCTATTTTTGAAGGTGACTTTTTACTTGTATATCAAGGGAGCAGGATGAAGAATAAAGGTGAGATACTGGCAACTTTGCTGAAGAACTTCAAAGACTGCTATTTCTTCCTGCATAACACAAAAGAATTTGATGTAGTTGAAAGCATAATGAATGAGGGATTTGTGTTCGAAAGTCAGCTTCCTCATTCAACCGACAGGGTAAATCCGAATGAACCCATTGAAGTTACATACTTCCTCTTCCAGAGAAAAGACTATGGCCACTATACCATAATCATTGCAATTCCAAAAAGCATTTATGAGATATACTCGGCTGTATCAAATAAAAATGATGTTGGCATTGAAGAAGTGCTGACTGTTTCAGATCCGTACTACGGAGACAATGATGA
This sequence comes from uncultured Rikenellaceae bacterium, assembly GCA_964415855.1. GTDB lineage: Bacteria > Bacteroidota > Bacteroidia > Bacteroidales > VadinHA17 > LD21. The sequence continues at coordinate 9,563 of CAYQBZ010000091.1, read as the reverse complement.
GCTGATATATACCCTGTCGCCAAAACATATACTGGGATATTTCAATATTAAGACTTCTGAATTTTATCAGAACAGGAACTGGGATCCTTTATTCAATAACAGCCGTGAGAGGTCGATCAGTAAAAAACCGGATAAATAATGAACTGATGAACATATTTCCAATCCGTACCGCAATACACGCCAGCATCTGCAAACCAAGGCATAGCAAAAATTACAACAGGCTCAAACAGACTAAGTTATCACCAAGAAAATAATACACAAAATAATGAAAAAGTCTTTAAGGTATCTTATTATAACAGCAACATGCTTTTTGGCCGGACTGCCTCTGGCAGCTCAATCCCTGTATAATAACTTCAGGGATATGTCATCAAAAATTGAGATCCTGGGGCAACAGTACCCCGCTCTCTGCTCTGTCAGGTCACTGGTTAAAACTGCCGGCGGAAAAGATATATGGGTTCTGACAATAGGTACAGGCAATAAAGACAGTAAACCTGCAATAGCTGTCCTTGGAGGAATAGAAGGGAACCATCTTCTCGGTAGTGAGCTGGCGCTGGGCTTTGCAGCTTCATTACTTAAAGAATCGCCGGCAACTGAAATAAAAGCTCTACTGGACAAGGTCACTTTTTATGTTTTCCCCAATGTGAGTCCTGATGCTACGGAACAATTCTTTGCTGCCCTGAAATACGAAAGGATGATCAATGCCGGATCAACTGATGATGACAGGGATTTTGTATTTGATGAAGATCCATACGAAGACCTTAATAAAGATGGTTATATAACGCTCCTTCGTGTCAATGATCCATCCGGGACTTACACAGAGAGCAGTGAGGATAAGAGGATAATGGTAAAAGCAGACCTGTCCTCAGGAGAATCGGGATCTTACATTATTATATCTGAAGGAGTTGATAATGACAAGGACGGAAATTTCAACGAAGACGGGGCAGGCGGAGTTAATTTCAACCGCAACTTCACTTATAATTATGAGGAGTTTGGTGAAAATGCAGGGATACATGCTGTCTCAGAGCCGGAGACAAAAGCTGTAGCAGATTTTTTATTCGACAAATTCAATATTTACACGGTATTTGCCTTTGGTCCGCAGGATAACCTTGGCCAGCCTATGAAATCCTCTGACAGGACAAATTCTGACAGGAGGATAAGCTCCATAATGAAGACCGATGAGACTATCAATAAGCTTGTTTCGGATAAGTATCATGAAATAACCGGAATAAAAGGAGCACCGGTGTCAGACAATCCTGCGGGTAACTTTATGGAATGGGCATATTATCACTATGGAAGGTACAGCTTCAGTACTCCCGGGTGGTGGTTCCCGATGGAAAAGGGCCGGAACAGTGAAGTCTCCTTTCTTAAATATGCTGAAAAATCAAACCTTGGGGATGTCTTTGTTCCCTGGACCGAGGTGAGTGATCCGGACTTCCCGGGTAAGAGGGCTGAAGTGGGCGGTATCAAACCGTTTTTAATGAACAACCCGCCAGCTGATTCCCTTGATAATCTCATAAGCAGAAATTATAAATTCATAAAAACCATTGCCACAATGCATCCGGAACTTGAATTCCTGGATATAAAGACTGAAAACGCCGGGGACAATATCTTCAGGTTGTCGCTGAAGCTTCACAACAAAGGGATCTTTGCGACCTGTGCGGAGATCGGAGATTTTAACACATGGACGCGAATAATGAGGATATCTGTCGAACCTTCCCCGGGGCAGGACCTGCTTAGCGGACGGAAGGTACAGAGGGCAGGAAGACTGGAAGGAGGCCAGTCAGTTGAATACAGCTGGCTGGTGTTTGGTAAAGGCCCTGTAAAAGTCACTGCAGGAGCCCTTAACACAGGTACAGTTACAGCTAGAATCGATCTGAAGTAAACAACACTTAAAAATATATACTGATGAAAAAAATATTTTCATTCCTGACCTTCGCTTTATCTCTGCTTATCTGCTCAGTAAACGGTCTGGCCCAGAACGAGGAGATGTTTTTCAGGGCAGCAGGATCTCCTTCAGATCCAAAAGTACAGACCTCCTGGAATAAATATTACACTTACCAGGGCATAACAGATCTATGCACACGTCTTGCAAAAGCCTACCCTGATCTGCTAAAGATGGAATCAATTGGTAAATCATACCAGGGACGTGATATTATAGTACTCACCGTCTCGGACAGGAAAGCAGGGGATCCGGACACCAAACCAGGGTACTGGATTGACGGAAATATCCATTCAATTGAGATCCAGGGAACTGAGATGGCTATGTATACTGCATGGTATCTGTGTGAGATGTACAACGATAATGCATTTATAAAACAGCTGTTGATCGATAAGACCTTTTATATTGCTCCAACTATCAATCCCGATTCACGTGAGTATTTTACATCAATAGGCGTTCCTCCCAGGTCAGGCCTGGCACCAAGGGATAATGACCGCGACGGATTGTACGATGAGGATGGCTATGATGATCTCAACAATGACAGGAATATCAGCCAGATGAGAAGAAAAAGCCCCGATGGTAAGTATAAACCTGATCCTAAGGATCCTCGCAGGATGGTACGGGTTGAGCCGGGAGAGACAGGGGAATATGAAATGCTTGGTTATGAAGGTATTGATAATGACGGTGATGGCCTTGTGAATGAGGACGGGCCCGGCGGATATGATGCCAACCGCGACTGGGGTTTCAACTGGGAACCCAATTATGTTCAGGGCGGAGCAGATAAATACCCCTTCACCTTTCCCGAGAACCAGGCTATCAGGGATTTTGCTATGCGACACAGAAACATAACAGGATCGCAGTCTTTCCATAATTCAGGTGGACTTATCCTCAGAGGTCCCTCAATCAGGGGAGGGGGAGCAGAAGCATACAGCCGGGCCGACGATGCAGTGATCGATGCTATCGGTAAAAAGGGCGAGCTTATAATTCCAGGCTATAAACTGATTACCATATGGAAAGATATGTACACTGTATACGGTGGGGAACTTGACTGGTGGCACGGCGCAATGGGGTGTTTCGCTTTCAGCAACGAACTCTGGAACAGTTACCTTATGTTCTACGATACCACAAACACCGATTCGTATGAATTTGACAGGCTGCTCCTCTTCGAAGATGCCTTCATCCCATGGCAGAAGGTTACGCACCCGGTCTATGGGGAGATTGAAGTGGGAGGTTTTAATAAGAATTTCGGCAGGCTGCATCCGGGCTTTCTCCTTGAATCGGATGCTCACCGGAATGCAGCTTTTTGTATCTACAACGCATACCAGTCGCCCAAGCTTGAAGTAAGCGACGTAAAGGTCAGGAATATTTCAGGAGGTCTTAAGGAAGTTACGGCAACGGTGGAAAATACAAGGATGCTGCCTACACACTCAGCCAGTAACTTAAAATACAAGATCGATCCACCTGACTATATATACCTCGATGGAGGGAATCCTGTTGCAGGTATGATCGTTCGCGATAAGGACCTTAATATCAATGAAGAACAGAAGAAAAACCCTCAGCGGATGGAAGTTCCCAATATTGCCGGCTATCAGCGGGTTGATCTTAAATGGATTGTAAAAGGAGGAAACAGGTTCTCCGTGCGGGTTGAAAGCGTAAAAGGCGGAAGGGCAACAGGCCTGTCTGAATAGAAAAGGGGCCCGTTTCTGCCTGAACGGACCCCTTACCAGGAATGAAAATGAAAATTAATTGGAACGTATAGAGATCTTGAAATATCCTGTAGCATCGGTTGAATTAACCTGGAATTTCCACTCGCCTGTCTTATCCTGATTCTCAGTTTCAGAAATTGTGAAAGACTTCCTCCAGTTGAGATTACCGAATTCATCAATCACAATATCAGAATAATTCTTGCCGTCTGGCATCACGATCTTAATCCTTATCTCGCCGGACTTGCAATCTCCTACAACAGACATAACAACTGATTTGGCACTTTTTTCCACATCAAATGTGTAATCATGTTTGAAAGTGTTTTCCCTGACCGATTTTGAAAAATCCCATGTGGTACCTTCAGTGTCGCCCCCCGAAACCATGAAAAATGAATCTCCGGGAGTATATATGAAAGACCTGTCACCAGTTCCCCTGCCGTTCCTGGGGAGCGTCATTCTCATCTGATCATTGAATCTGTCTGCAGATTCAACCCTAACCCTGACATCTCTCATTCTTTCGTCCAGGTCTTTTAGATCTTCAAGGTTTCCGGACTGTTCCTGGATAGCTTTCAGTGCCTCTTCCTGCGCTTTCTTCTGGTCGGCCATAGCTTTTTTCTGCTCCTGGATAGCCTGCTGGATCTTTTGTTCCTGCTCCTGCTCCTCTTTGGTCTTCTCCTGCGCAACAACCTGCTGCACAGAAGCACCTGTTATGATGAAGAACATTGCGATTAATAATACCTTCTTGGTTTTCATGACTGCCCTTATTATTATTTTTACAATGTAAAGATACACCCCGATTTACTGATATTTTGTTAACACCGGGTTAATACAGGGTTAATGTTCGGGCAAGCGTTTAGAGGTATCAATAAAATGAATAATTTTGAGAAAGTAAATAAAAGAAAATGAAAAAAAGAAATACCGTTCTTCTTCTGGGTATCATATCGATAATATTCATGATCTCTGTCCAGGTATTAATTCTCAAAGGCATATGGAAACAGAAAGACGAGATGTTCCTTTTGAGGTATGGGATGAGGTCACAGGAAGCACTGGGTTACTTAAGGAGGAATTTATCAACCATCGGATTCGATTCGGTGGCTTTGTATTTATATGGTTATTCAGAAAAAGCCAACCAGGAGCTTCACAGCATAACGGATACCGCTGAGCTAAATATTAAGAAGAAAGATATACTTGCTTATTTTACATATGTTGTGTCGCATTATCAAATGCTTTCCGATCTGCTATCATCATATTTTGAATACCGCGGGTATGAAAAGAATATAAATTTCTCCATCAAAATTAATAACCTGGAGATGATAGCAGGTGACACAATAGTCGTTTACCGGGCCGAGGGTTTCACAGCAAGGAGGCCTCCGGGTCCAAATAATATGCGGCAGATAGAACCTGACATATCAAAAGACAAGATACTGGTAACCTGGTACAGGATTGAAAATAATGACTTCAGATTCTCTTTTGATTACTACATTGATTTCTCAGATAAACAAAAAGTGATCCTGAGAGAATCCCTGGTTTTCCTGACAATGAGCGTCTTCAGCATCATAATGGTGGTAATCCTGTTCATGATCACATACAGGAACCTTATGGAAGAGAGGAGGCTCTCCAATCTGAAAACTGACTTTATCAACAATATGACACATGAGTTAAAGACTCCCCTGTCGACCATTACAGTTGCGGGGAAAACACTGGAAATGGAACAGATAAGGACAAATGTTGATAAGATTCTGGAAACAGCAAAACTGATAGGGAAACAGAGTGTCCATCTCAATCAGCTTATCAATATGATTCTGGAGATAAGCATGTGGGAGAGAACACAGTTCGAGCTTGATAAGAAAAATGTCGATATTGAAGAGTTTATGCATGATGTAGTTGACAGCTTCAGATCAGGAGGCGGGAACGGAGCCAGGATCAGGGAGAAGTACAGCTTTAACGGAATTCATGCAGATATGGATATCATATATTTCACAACACTTATCAATAATCTTCTTTCCAATGCGGTAAAATACTCTGACAAAGAGCCGGAAATTGATATAGAGGGCTCAGTAACAGACAGCAACATGTGCATAAGAATATCGGACAATGGTATTGGTATAAACAAGAATGACCAGAAACACATTTTTGATAAGTTTTACAGGGCCTCAACAGGAAATATTCATAAATTTAAGGGGCTGGGTCTGGGGCTTTATTATGTCAAAAAAATTGCAGAAGCTCATGGAGGCGATGTATCAGTATCAAGTAAACCGGGAAAAGGTAGTATCTTTACAGTTACCTTACCATACTAATTTATAACTTTTAAAATATGAAAGTATTAATAGCTGAGGACGACAGAGATTTTGGGAATATCCTGGCACAATATGTTACAATAAGCGGCTTTGATGTTATCCTGGGACGAGACGGGAAGGAAGCATGGGAGCTGTTTAACCAGGACAAGCCTGATCTCTGTGTGCTCGATGTTATGATGCCAGAGATGGATGGCTTTACTCTTGCTGAAAAAATCAAGGATATACATCCTGATGTCCCTGTTATCTTTCTTACAGCCAAAAGTCTGAAGGAAGACATCGTAAGGGGACTGAAGATAGGAGCTGATGATTATATTACAAAACCATTTGATCCTGAAGTTCTTATCCTCCGCATCAATAATATCCTGAAAAGAGCTTATTCAACCTCAAATGACGAATTCAGGATATCTCAGACAGTACTGAACTATAATACACTGGAACTGGTCTCCGGTACAAACAAGGAGAAGCTTACCCTTAAAGAGGCCCAGCTGCTCAAATATTTTATTGTTAACAAGAACAAAATCCTGGCCAGGGAAGATATCCTTACTGAAATATGGGGTGAGGACGATTATTTCCTTGGAAGGAGCATGGATGTCTTTATCAGCCGCTTAAGGAAATATCTCTCCGACGATAAGAATATCGACATCCGGACCGTCAGGGGGACAGGATTTATCCTCGAAGAACTGACTGAAGAATGATGCAAGCCAGGCATTTCAGGTCCCAGGTCTTTATATCCCATGTCGCCGGTTGAATGTTGCCTGCTGCCTGCTGCCTTTTGTCTATCTCACACCCAGCACTTCATTTACCTTATTATAAAGAGCCTCTCCCCTCAGGTTCCTTCCTATTATGGTCCCTGTTTCATCAAGAAGGAAATTTGCAGGAATGGCATTCACGGCATAAAGTTTTGCAGCTGCATTGCCCCAGTATTGAAGGTCGGATACGTGAGTCCATGTAAGCTTGTCGTCAGCAATTGCCTTGAGCCAGGCATCTTTTGTCTGATCGAGGGAAACACCAAATACATCGAATCCTTTTTTGTGAAATTCATTATAAACCTTCACGACATTAGGATTCTCCTGACGGCATGGACCGCACCATGCTGCCCAGAAATCGATCAGAAGTAGTCCGGGTCCTATTTTTGAGGAAAGAGCAACCGGATTCCCGTCAACATCATTCATTGTAAAATCAGGTGCTTTCTGACCAACCGATACTTTTTTCATAACAGCGATCCTGCTTTTGAGACTCTGAAGTTCCGGCACCGCAGCAACAGCACTGTCGAGACCGTTAAGCATCGATTCAATCTCATCGGCTTCCATTTCATAAGCAAGGCTGATAAGGATTGAAGGAGAGATATAGGAGGCGGGATTATTCCTGATAAAATCTTTTTGAAGTGATGTCATTTCACCCTGAATCATCTCAGCCTGTTTCTCCAGTTCTGCAACCCTTTCAGAGTTCCCTGCCTGGCTGGCTGTCTGATATTCATTATATAGTTCAGAATATCTATCGGACAGTTCTTTATTTGATTCATTAAATGATTTATACTCATCCTGAGTTTTTGAGCCCGTGATATCTGCATTAAACAGCGAATCGAGACTGCCGGTAACAGTTATCACTGCGTTTTCAAGGTAAAAGGATGTTCGTCTCCTGGTATTACCCGCAATCAGCAAGGCCATCTGGGGATAATCAACACTTCCTCCTTTCATGGTAAATGTGCCTTTCCTGGATACTGCAGAATCAATTGTGACTACTCGTCCGGCTTCCCTCTTCTGAAGATAAAATGTAACAGAGTCAGAACCATCAATATTTCCTTTTACCACATAATGTGGCTCAGAAGAGCATGCAATCATAAACAAAGCAATTGCAGCCAGATAAATTGTTGCTCTCATATTTGGCAATATTAAACTAATATATTATTCCCAGGCTGATTATTTAATTGATGCCTGCGGTTGTTCAACATCAGCAGTAAGCATCAGGACAACCTCCGAGTTTTTCGGATCGTTTGTGTAGACGTATATTGCTTTTGTGACCTTCCCATTATATGTTCCTGAACTAAAAACAGCCTTGATAGAGCTCGACTCACCAGGTTTGATACCTACACCCTGGTTACCCTGCTGGACTGCCGTACAGCCGCATGTTGACCTTATATACCTTATCACCAGATCATTTTTGCCTGCATTGGTGAACTTAAATTCAACCTCATTTTGTGTTGATCCTTTTATTTTTCCAAGGTCAACAGTGGTTGAAGCAACCTTGAATACCGGGGCATTTTCCAGATCGGCTTTGGTGAGAGAAGAGAAATCCTCGACCAGGTTTGCGGAAACATAGTAATATAAATTTTCCTGTGTAACACCATTAAGCTTGACTTTCACCATATCGCTCACATTGCCCCATGTCTGGTTTTTTGTAGCATCATAAGTGCCTTCAACCAGCCCTTTCTGACCGGGTTTAAGAGTCTCCGGGTTAGCTTTCAGTGAGAGGTGAGCTGGCAAACCCTCGAACTCAACCTTAACAGGAGCATCTGATGTATTAATCACCTGCATCACCCTAATTTTCTTCTCTGTTTTCTTGACGTTCGTAAAGGCCAGATGGTTACTTTCAAACCGCACATCACCTACCTTAAAAGTATAAAGCTCCTCAATGGTTTTTTCGTGCGGGATAACCTCTCCCTTTATAACAAGAACCGAGACCTGAGGTTTCGTATTTGCATAAACTGTAAGGGTCTTATTGAATTTCCCGGGATAGTTCTGAGGATCATATATTGCAGTAACCTTTCCTGTCCCGCCGGCGGGTATAGGTGATCTTGTCCACTCCGGAGTGGTACAGCCGCATGAAGGAACTACATTCTGTATTACAAGCGGATTGGAACCGGTATTTGTGATCATAAAATCATAGGTCTGTCTGCCGGCCTCCTCCTTGAACGTTCCGAAATCATGTTCATTGGCAGAAAACCTTATTGATGTTTCAGCTATCTGTGAATTCACTGTGACTCCCAGCATCAAAACCGATAAAAATACTAATGCCTTTTTCATGCCATTTTTCTTAATTAAATATTATTAATAATTTTAGATATGTGTAATACAACTATACTTTACAAATCTCTTGTATAACAAATTCAACTGAGAATTGGTTGCATTGATCATTGCAAAAATCAGACCATAAAATCTGAAAAACTAATTCAATGCAAAATTAATAAAGTTTATGCTTTTTAGGTAGTTTAAATCAGATAATCATTAGTTTTGCTGACTGACCCGGATCTTTTGGAATAAAATTTGCTAATAAATAATCCGGTTTACTACTGTATTGATTTTAGAATGGGAGATTTTAAAAAGCTGATTATCATTCTGTTAGCCTGCGTATTATATATTAATGCAAATGGCCAGTTCTATAATGGCCACCAGATGACCTTTGGCAAAAACAAGGTACAGTATTTTGATTATTACTGGTCGTTCTACAGGTTTGATGATTTCGATTGCTACTTTAATGAATATGGCAGGGACCTCGCACAGTTCACAGCCAACTATGCACTTGACAAGCTTGCTGAGATTGAAGACTATTTCGATTATACACTGGAAAAAAGAATGATTTTCATCATCTTTAACAAGAATGCTGAATACAAACAGTCAAATATCG
>CAYQBZ010000090.1:0-10322 GCA_964415855.1 uncultured Rikenellaceae bacterium | reverse complement strand
AAGCCCTGAGCTGTGCTTCACGAAGAAATGCAGAGTTCAAACCGGTGGGTCCGTAATCAAAAGGTGCTATCTGTATATAGTAGAAGGGAAATTCACCAACCCCCCATACCGAACGCCAGTTTTCAACAAGCCCCGGCAGCAGAAAGACATATTGATCTGCTTCGTTTCGGTTAGATTCGCCCTGGTACCATATTGCTCCCTTTATACTGTAACCAACCATAGGATTTATCATGGCATTGAACAAAACGGTTGGTGTCTGCTGGGAAAGAGGTCCCTGCTGATTCTTGTCAGGCATCCTTACAAAATCAAAGTTCTTAAATCCGGCTTCACTGATCCATGGTTCAATACGTGTACCCCCCCAGCTTGTATTTATAAGTCCTATTGGTACATTTAATGCTTTATTCAGCATTAACCCGAAGAAATAGGCAGTTGCACTAAACTCACTTACCGATTCCGGTTCACAATTCATCCAGCTTCCCTCAAAATCATCAAGGGGCTGAAGACTGGCAGCTCTTTTTACTGTGAACAGCCTCATCGAAGGATTTGCCGATGTGGCTATTGCCTCATTAGATCCCAGTATTGGTTGATTCATATATCCCTTCATCGGCATCTCCATGTTAGATTGCCCGGAACAAACCCACACCTCCCCTATCATTACATTTCTGAATTTTATTGCAGTCCCGTCAGATACAGTAACCTCATACGGACCACCTGCAGCAGGCGTAACAACCTTCAGCTTCCACCGGCCCTCGCTCCCGGCCCGGACAGAATAGTTTTTATTGTTCCAGGATGTAGTTACCCTGACGTTGGCATTTCTCGTTGCCGTTCCCCAGAGTGCAGCCTCTGTTTGTTGCTGAAGCACCATGTTGTCTCCAAATATAGCAGGCATTTTCACTTCTCCGAATATAGTACCGGAGGATAGTGAAATAACAAATAGTAGAGTCACTAAAGAAAACAATGGACGTTTCATACTTTATAAGTTTATTTAATATACTGGAAATTAATATATTCCTTTTCTGGGTGTACTTAGAGTATCATTAACATAGACAAGCCGTCGTGACTATCTGGCTTTCCCTTCAACTTACTTTCCCGATCCTGTCAGCCATCGGATTGCGAAGTACTCACACGAGCTGTTACCAACATTGTCAAGTCCGTGCATTCCACCACTGGCCAGGAAAAATAAAGAACCCGGCCCTCCTTTATGGTCCTTCCCATCGAGATTCATATCAGCATTACCGTATCTCATCAGCACAAACTCTTCGTCAGGATGTGAATGCGGAGCATGGCTGTCGACTCCTTCCTTAAGAGTTGTGACATGAATTTCGAGCTCCCTCATGGCAGATGTTGACTGGCGCATAATATCACGACGTCCGCCGTTGGCATTTGGCTTGAACTCAACCGTATCCCAGTCAATAAAAAGAGGCGATGCCTTTGCTTCACCCGGATTTCGTGTTGCCGGATTAAGAGGCTTGAAAAGAAAAGAATAATAAACTATAGCGGACTTCTGGTTATTGGTGATGGCAATCATGCTCCCCGCAGATGCAACAACAACGCTTCCTTCCCCCAGGATGTGCTCCTCATCATTAACCTTAATTTCCGCTGAACCTTCTTTCATTATGATCAGTTCATCAGATGCCTCCGGTACTTTCCATGCTTCTACTGCTTTGCCCCCATCCAGCTTTACAGCATCTACTTCAAACATCTCAAGATCTTTCGTCGGACTTTTGAAGTAATTTCTGACTTCACCGCTTGAGGTCTTCTTTACCTCAAGCTTATCCCAGTTAAATACTCCTGATACTAATCCCTGGCCCGATAGAGCAGGTAATATACAAATGAGAATCAGGATGTTAATTAATCTGATCTTATTCATCCCTGTAATTTTAAAATATTTGTTCAGTCCCCGGCACACAGACGGATTGTCACCCACTTGCTCCGTCATGCCTCTGAATCGTTGAGACTTACTATTTTACCCTCTCACCGCCTTAAGCCAGGCTTCAGCCATAAGCTGTGCACCTGCAAGTGTCGGATGAACACCATCACCGGTCCAGTAGGCTCCAGGTGCTTCTTTCTGTGCCTCATCAAATATCTTCTGAAACGGGACAAAGACAGCACCGAACCGGTCAGCAATATCACGTGCTGCTGCCTGGTAACCGTAGAACTCAGGATACCATTTATCATCGACAGCCTTTACCCCGGGGACAGCATAAGGTTCACATATTATAAATTTAACGTCCGGGAGAACATTTTTTGTTCTCTCCAGAAGAGCAATATAATCATTCCTGTAGATATCGATTGTCCCGTCGTACTGACCATTCAGCTTATGCCAGATATCATTCACTCCGATCAGGATACTTAAGATATCAGGTTTGATAGCGAGACAGTCAGTATCCCATCTTTCAGCAAGCTGGTATACTTTGTTTCCCGATATCCCTTTGTTATATATTTTCAGGTCCAGCCCGGCATATTCCTCAAGCAGCGCTGCACCTGCCAGCAGGGAATATCCTGAGCCAAGTACTCTTGCATTGTTGTATGAATTGTCGGTCTTATTCCTGCCAGCATCAGTAATAGAATCACCCTGGAAAAGAATAGTATTACCTGGACCCAGCCGGACCTTTTTAACAGCTGCAGGTGGCATAGCTGCAGATATTATTCCCGGGATACCGGCTGCCATTAATGCTCCCAGAGATGCCTTCTTTATGAAAGTGCGCCTTGTATCATTACTATTTCTCATTTAGAATTTATTAGGTTATTTATATTTTTTATCAAATTCATCTGCTAATGCATTTATTTCTGAATCTGTCAGATAGGCACCTGAATTTACGATCACTCTGTACCTGAAAGTAGCTGATTTACCGGCAGGGATGGTGAAGTTAAACACTTCCTTTCCCCGGGTGAAATCGGTCCACCCTAAGGGATTAGCTGCAAACAGCCCATATCCCCTTGCATGCCAGAAGGTTGGATAACCGGGATTTTCAGGATGGTCGATAATTACCAGTGAGATTTTTTCATCACCTATCGATCCGTAGAGGTCCATCCATCTTGCCCTTGTACCCCATACTGATTCTCCGGTGCTACCTTCGCTGCTCCTGTAGTTGCCTGTTACACCAAGGTTCATCGTATCTTTCCGGGATGAAGGATTCCCGCTGACGTCAATAAGAGTCAGGGCCTCCTCTGAAGGCAATTCCAGTTGTCGCGCCACACGGATGCCAAACATTCCTTCCTTTGTGTCTTTGAAAAATACTGTTGTATCATCTGCAGAAAGTGTGGTGATCCTGTCAATAATCCGCATAGGGCCCTCCCCTGAAAAATGATATTCAGTTTCTTCTGAAAGTAATTCTTTACCTCGCGGATCAAGCCAGCTTTCTGTTGATACGAATGAGCCTTCGCCGGGTCCGCCAACAATACGATCTATCCCAAGATGCTTTATCTCCCCACCACCGGGTTCCTTAAAGCCCCTGTAGCCATTACCCCAGAAATCGTAGCCGTTGACATTTCCATAATTCAGCCATATACCGACCTGGTGGATATGATCATTTCTTTCACCCTCACGTGGTTTTATAGGGAATCCACGCGTAATCTCCGTACCGGCTGATGTGTATACCGGATACAGGATCGGCTTGTATACATCATCCGGCCAGCAAAAAGATGTGAAAAGCTTATTGTCAATTATTACATCAAGTTTCTTCCCGGCATCATTACTCTTAAATACAATGCTCGGTCCCTTCTCTTTCCCGGAATTAGCGCAGGAAACAGAAAGGAGAAAGACAAGCAATCCTGTTAAGATTGACTTTACCTTCATGACATACCTGTTTAAAATTAAATTATTCAAGGTTCAAGGTTATTTGTCCTTGTTCCCTGTTCTGCCATCCGTTGCCTTAGCGAAGGATGGCACCCATCATCCTATCTACTCTGCTGGCACCGTCCCGACTACACTTCATCAGGTACCACATAGGGCTTGCGATATGCTCTTGTCAGCATCGTATCAGCTTCCGGATCGTTGGCAAATTTCTCATAATCACCCATAAACTTTAATTCGCGACCAAGACGGTACGAGATATTAGCCAGCAGCGGAAGTGCGGAAGAATAGAATCCTTCGAGGATATCAGCATGCAGCAGGTCATTGTTACCTGCTCTGATAGCATCAATGAAATTTGCGTAATGATCTGATCCTCCTGGTGCAGCGAGGTATGCTGCCGGTTCTGCCGGTTTGGTTTCAGCAACTCCCGATCCTGCAAACGGTTCTCTCTCCCTTCTGCGGAATGCTTTCCATGTACTGCCGTCTAGCTCGAGGTATCCGTCAGTACCATAAAAGATGTTCCCGATACGTATTCCAAGACTGGCTTCATCATTTGTATACCTGCCCCGTGTTTCAAAATCAAGGATTTTCCCATCCTTGTATTTAAAGAGTGAAGACTGGGTGTTTGGTGTTTCCTGATCACACTCCTCAGGATCGATACCATAGATTCCGCCGGTCGAAAAGATAGAGACCGGATGTTCATTCTTGTTAAGTCCCCAGCGTGCAATGTCGAACTGGTGAGGACCCTGGTTCCCTGTATCGCCGTTCCCGGTTGCCCAGAACCAGTGCCAGTTATAGTGAACATGTAACTCATTGTACTGTCGATATGGAGCAGGACCTAACCAGCGCTCATAATGCAGGGAAGCAGGAGGAGTGCTGTCTTTTGTTATACCAAATGAATCACGGGGTTTATAGCACATACCTTTCGCCATGTAAACTTCCCCTATACCTCCGTCATGAAGGAACTGCATTGCTGCCATGACATTCCTTATAGACCTGTTCTGGAACCCTGTCTGAACCCTGACGTTATATTTACGGGAAGCTTCAACCATCCTCCGGCCTTCCGTTACTTCGTGGCAGGCAGGCTTTTCAATATAAACATGCTTACCGGCCTGGCAGGCCCATACCGTTGCAAGTGCATGCCAGTGGTTCGGGATAGCCATCGATACCGCATGTATCTCCTTGTCATCAAAGACTCTGCGCATATCCCATTCTGTCAGCACTTTAACGCCTGTCTTGTCCTGTATCAGCTTTGCCTTTTCGGGGTAATACTGCTCATCAACATCACAGATAGTCTTCAGCAGGACATTGCGGTTATCCTTCAGGTTACACCAGCTGTTGATATGTGTACCTCCCTGTCCGCGGATACCTACCACCGCAACGTTGATACGTTCATTGGCACCAATGATGGAGGCATAGGATCTGGCACTGAATCCCATTCCTCCGATGGCTATTCCGGCAGATCCTAAAACGCTTTTCTTGATAAATTCTCTTCTCTTTGTCATTTTAGTTTAGTTTTTAAGATACCTGATATAATTTATTTTAGTTTTGATATGATAATACCTGCCTGTTTCCTGGCTTCTTCCATCACTTCACCGATAATTACCACTTTACCCCCGTTATGCTTGCTTTCCTCGGCAGCAGCCATAAAGGCGAATATTTCGGTTGTCTCTTCTGGAGTTACGGGTGAAATACCAGTCTGAAAGAATTTAATGATCTCAGCCAGCAGGGGATTATAACCATTGTATTTACCTAACACTGATATTCCTTTCTCACCGAACACTGTACCTCCGTAATCTGATCTGCCTGATCTTATACCCCTGAATGTACCCAGCCTGTCATCCTGCCATGCGCCAGTTACCACATCAGTGTTATCAGTATAGGTACGGACCACGCTTTTACAGCCTGTTCCCATCAGCGTGAAGAGAGTTTCAACTCCATGAATCCCGTACCAGAAAAGATCCGGGTGTGTCTTTTCAATTGTAGCGGGGCTATAAACAAAGGCTCCAATTACCTTTCCGATGCTTCCATTTGCAATTTCCTCTGCTCCTGAGATATATCTTAAAGAAGATGAGGAGAAGACAGGAACCTTATAATGTTCTGCAGCTTCGAAAATAGCAATAACATCAGGGAGTGAGGCAGCGATAGGCTTGTCAATAAACACCCGCCTGCCTGCTCTCATTACCTGGATCGCCTGTTCAAGGTGAAGACGGCCGTCATTGGTCTCGAGAAGCACATAATCCACCTTCCCGAGCAGCTCTTCAATAGAACCGGTAATTTCAACACCCGATTTTTTGACCTCTTCCGTATATGCCGGTATCCTGTCAACACTCGATTTGATATCGTTGCTCCCCCTGGGATATGCAGCTACAACTTTAAATCCACCGAATATCTTGTCAGCATCCGGATCGTTTAACGCTTTTGTAAATGCAGTACTATGAGAAGTGTCCAATCCTATTATCCCTATCTTTCCTGAATCAAGCTCACCTGATCCCCCTGCCGCCTTTAATTTACCTGTTAATCCAAGTCCTATGCCACCTGCAGCAGTTGTCTTAATGAATTCCCGGCGTTCGATTTTCTTTTTCATAATGCGATTCGATCAATTTATCCATTCCAGAAATTTGGTAAAGCTGTTCTCTGATAAATCTCCGGTTAAAATAGTAAGATTTTCGATTGCTTTGTGATACAGGTATGCTTTTTTTACTATTTCAAGGTCCCTGTTCACTTCCCCTGAATTACGCATGCTTCCGGAACCGTCTGTCATATCTGAAATAAATAGTTTACGCGGAGCAATAGTAGCAATCAGGTCAGGAATATCATATTCCCTGAGTGCCCCCGGAACAGTGCCCGGGATGAAGGATGATTTATAATACCTGTTGTTAACAATTGACAGGTATGATGAATACGGCTCTGACAGGGCAATACCACTGATATCATTGCAGAAGGCTGCCGCGTACAACAGTACCGGGGCCATCTCCCTGCCGGCAAAACCGTAAATCTCAGTTGTACCCCCATCACTGCCCAGGATCCGTACCAGTCTTACAACATCAGCTGCCCTGATACCCGTTATGCTTCTTCCGGTCAACATTGAGGCATACCACATATTGTGGGAAACACCATCAAAATATGCATCACCCCGAAGCAACCCGGGCCCCATTTCACCTGTACCAACCAGGTCAGGAGCCAAGACTGTAACACCCTTATGTACAAGCTGTTCTATCTTACCACCTGGTAATGCTTCAGCACCTTTTCCGTCAGGATGAAGATATATAACAGCTTTATTTCCTTTGTCATCCGGCCTGAAGAGCAGATACGGAATAACATAATCCCCTTCTCCTTTTATAAAATACTTCTCAATAACGTAGTCTTTTCTTACTATCCGCCCGGTAAATACAGGATCCTCTATCCCTGAAGGTTCCTGATAACCTGACAGTTTTTTCGCATTGACGGTAACACTTTGCATGAATACAGCCTGGTTACTCCTGGAATGTTCGAGCTTTGCAGCAAGTTTTTCAGCAGCCTGACGATTCAGGCTGAACACCGTTTCTCCACCTGGTGATGTTGAAACCTGGCCTGTTTCCGTCACCCTAAGCTCCTCCGGTGACAGGACAGGGATATCCTTATCGTGGGGATCACCCGGATTGTCCAGGTGCTTCTGGAAGAAGGCATACATTGCTTCCCTGTTTCTCAACGTTGAAGCATGACCGGCATCATCCTCTATCCTCGAGAAATTCTCTTCCTTGCCATGGGCCTTATATATTCCGGATACCTCTCTCTCCGTATCCATTGCACCCTGTATACTGAACATATCGCCGGAGGTGCTTATCATCAAAGCTGGTTTTGGTGCCCTGACTTCCAGGAAATCAGGGTGATCGAGTCCTCTGACGATGAGCTTGAACAGATTCTGTTCAGCATCCTGGGGCCCGATAGTCTGAAGCAAACGCGTATAGTTCGTTATGTAATTCTCAGGTGCAGCAGCATATATGCGATCATCAAAAGCAGCAATATACGCTGTCTGTGTTCCTCCTCCCGAACGACCGGTCATTCCTATCCTGGTAGGGTCAACTTCTTTTCTTGTGACAAGGTAATCAATGGCCCTGATACCATCCCATATCATATACATAGCCTGTGAGCTGCCGGTGATAAATGCCTGAGCCCCGGGATAAGAATGCTCCATTGTGGGACCACCAATGACCGATGCTCCCTTTTCAGGATCGAAATACTCAAGGCGTTCACCCTGACCGACAGGATCAAAAGCAAAAACAATGAAGCCTTTACTGACAAGATTCATTATCACATGCTGATATACAGCGCTTCTGTACCCTTCTGCCGAATGACCGCTGCAGTATATCACCGCAGGCGCTTTGCTTCCTTTTTTTAATCCTGAAGGAACATAAAGAGAGGAGGTGACATAAAAAGCCGGCTGGGATTCAAAAACTATATGCTCTACCCTGTAATTGTCCTTTGTAATGATTCTGGTAACTCTTGCATTAAGCGGAGTTTTTTCAGGGAAAGGACCTGCTATGTCAATTAAGGTTTCACGTATAAACTGCTGCCTCTGCTTCCATGAGTCCAAAGATCTTATTTCCCCTATTTTCCTCACGCGCTCCTGTAAAAGGCCATACGCCTGCCCGGTAAGATAATGGTATAACGAGTTCGAAGCATCACTGTACTCGAGCCATTTATTGCGTATTACATCTAAATCAGCCTGAGCTTTAACATCGATATCAGCAAGCAGACTGAAAACCATTAACCCTAACAGGATATTTTTTACCAGACTCCGGTTTCTGAACATCAAAATGTAAATTAATCGGTACATATATACTTTTTCGTAATACTTGCTCGTTCCTTTTATTGAGTGGTCAAGGTATAAATCAGCTCCTCAGGTTTAAATGTGAGTTAAAGGGAGGGTTAACTGTAAAGTTAGCCTTTTATCTGCAAACCGCGGCCAGAGAGCATATTTTTTTCCGGAACTGATTCGAATTGATTATCTTCGAAGGTGGAATTGACGCATAATAATTAATCTCAAATAACCTGACTTTTTATATGAAAAGAATTAATACGCTTAAACTGGTTCTTATATTAATATTCGTACTTACAATAGTTAAGGTTAATAATGGTTTCAGCCAGACGCCCTTGCCGGAGATCCTCAGCAATGGTACCCTGAAGGACCAGCTTGATTATATTGAGGAAAGAACCAGGATCTATGAGAATTACCGCGCAATACGGGAAGACATGTTCCAGAAAATTAAGAAGAACTCAACAGATTCTCTTACTGAAGCAAAAAATGCTGTCATCGCACTGAAAGATATTATTTCCGTCCTTAACTCAAGTGCAGATTCACTCGCAGCGTCTCTCGAGTCAACAAAGAATGAGCTCAGTGAAGTCACAGCAACAAAGAACAGTATCAGAATTATTGGACTGGATGTCAACAAAATAACCTATAACTCTATTACATGGACAATTATTGCAGGACTGTTATTATTACTTGGAATAGGATTCCTTGCATTCAGGAGAAACCTGGCTGTGACAAAATATACCAAAAAGGAGCTCGAGGACCTGAAAACTGAGTTCGAAGGATATCGACAGTCATCTCGCGAAGCACGTGAAAAAATGACACTGGAACATTTCAATGAAATGAAGAAGCTGAAAGGGCAATAGAGTATACCCATTTAAATCTACCCTTCTTTAATTAATCACTTAGAATCTTGTATATTGCATATCTGGAGGGTGTCGCAAAAGCCTTGATAATTTACCCCCTGCCCCCAAGGGGGTTCTATAAATGTCTGATAATATAAAAGTCTCCCTCGGGGGATTTAGGGGTAAAATAAAGAGGGATTGACTTTTGAGACACCCTGTTGTAATAATCTTTTAAACACCTTAAATCATGGATCGCAGGAAATTTTCAAGAAACATTATCTTATCCGGTCTCGCTCTGCCAGCACTCAATAAGAATATAGCAGAAGTATTTCCGGAGCCCGGGTATTACAAAGAAATGGCAAAGAAGCTGCCTGTAAGGGAATTCGATGTTCTTGTTGCAGGAGGAGGTACAGCAGGAGTTGTTGCAGCCATTGCATCCGCCAGGCAGGGAGCCAGAACAGTTCTTGTCGAGGCCAAGGGATACCCCGGGGGCACAGTTGTTGAAGGAGGCACTGCTCTGCATAGTTTTTTCAACCTGTGGAAAGCGTTTCCAGGCGTGGAGAAAAGGCAGGTGGTCAGGGGTATTCCCCAGGAAATAATTGATCGTCTCCTTCTGGTAGGCGGAACATCGGGACATGCAGAAATGCTGACAAGGTACAACTATGATTCCGTTTGCACTTCCATTGACACGGAACTCTATAAGCTTATAGTATTTGAGATGCTTGCTGAATCAGGAGTTGAAGTATTTGTAAATACACTTGTTGCCGGCGCCTCAGGAAAAGGTTCTGCCATTGAAGGAGCAATTACAGAAAGCCGGACGGGTAGAGAGTTCCTGAAAGCAAAGTGTTTTATCGACTCCACAGCTTATGGTGACCTTTCCGCACAT
>CAYQBZ010000089.1:3023-10426 GCA_964415855.1 uncultured Rikenellaceae bacterium | reverse complement strand
TCTCAGCCAGGAACACAGATTTGGGTTCTTCAATCCAAAAGCCGGGGTATTCTTCTCCATAAATCCAAACCAGGATGCCTATTTATCTATTTCAGTAGCTAACCGTGAGCCAACGCGTGCCGATTACAAAGAGGCTTCAGGCGATTCCTTTGCCACACCCCGACCGGAAACACTGTACGATACAGAAATAGGATACAGACTGAGAGGAGACAGGAGCTCCTTTGCTGTAAACATCTACGGAATGATATATAAGGACCAGCTTGTTCCTACCGGAGAACTGAGTAATGTCGGATATTCCATTATGACCAATGTTGACAGAAGCTACAGGACAGGAGTGGAGTTATCAACAGGGATTAAAATATCAGATGTTATAAACTGGGATCTCAATATGACCTTCAGCAGAAACCGTATCCTTGATTTTGTGGAATATTATACGGATTACAATACCTCCGACTGGTCATCGGAATATAAAAGCAAAAAGCTGGGAGAGGTTGATATAGCATATTCTCCTGCGATAACAGGTTCAAGCGACATTTCAGTTAATCTTCCTGTTAATGTTGACATTCACTTTGTCAGCAAATATGTCGGTCAGCAGTATTTTGACAATACAATGAGCCCCGACCGCCTTATCGATCCCTATTTTATAAATAATATCAGGTTTGATTACAATCCGGAAATAAGGAATATCAAGGAATTTGAATTCCAGTTTCTTGTAAATAATCTGTTCAATACGGTCTATGAAAGTAACGGATATGGTGGCAACTGGTATGAAGATGGCACTGAAAAGACCTGGGCGTACTATTTTCCGCAGGCAGGAAGAAATTACCTGTTGAAATTTAGTCTTAAATTTTGAGACACCAGCATTCCGGATGTTTTTATCAGATTGGATATCAAATAATTACATTGAGGTATTCGGCGCTCTGGCAGGAATAGTATATGTATTCCTTGAAATCAGGCAGAATATCTGGCTATGGCCTGTTGGAATTATTACATCAGCGGTATATATATGGGTTTTTTTCACGAGCAAGTTTTATGCAGATATGAGTCTCCAGGTTTATTATCTGGCTGTCAGCTGCCTGGGATGGTACTGGTGGTTAAAGGGCTCCATCTTCCGCAAAGATGCTGATGACAAAGCAGGGCTAAGGGCGCAGGGCATGGGGCTTGAGGCAGAGAACCCGGGGCAGAAGGATGAAGAGGTGAAGTTGAGAAGGGAAGAAGAGGAGAGCAAGGGTTTGAAGGTAACCAGGGTAAAATTCAGGATGGGAGTGGTTTTGGCAATAATATTCCTTATCCTCTATGGATTAATGTGGGTGGTACTATCTGATTTTACAGATTCTCCTGTTCCTCAATGGGATTCTTTCATAACTTCGTTGTCTATCATTGCCACATGGATGCTGGCACGAAAGATTTATGAACACTGGTACCTTTGGATTGTTGTTAATACTGTATCAGCTGTTTTGTTTATCATACGCGGACTTTATCCAACTGTAATTCTTTATCTGGTATATGGCATCATGTCGTTTGCAGGGCTGGCAGCCTGGAGAAAAACCATTAAGAATGACCGATAAGGATTAGCCTGGAGGCCACGACCAGATAAGCAGGTTCTTAAAAATATAGCTGTGATAAAAACAGAAAGCAAAATGAATTTAAAAACTGTAATTCTTGCCGACGGCAACTTCCCGACTCACGCGATACCTCTCGGGTATCTGAAAAATGCTGACAGGATCATCTGCTGCGACGGGAGTGTTAAGGATCTTATTGAAGCCGGATTTATTCCGGAGGCAATTGTCGGTGACATGGATTCACTTGACGATGATCTGGCAAAGAGGTTTGCTGACAGAATTTTCAGAGATGGTAACCAGGATACAAATGATCTGACAAAGGCAGTGGCATGGTGCACAGGGAGAGGATTAAGTGATATTGTAATACTTGGTGCAACAGGTAAGCGGGAAGATCATACAATCGGAAATATATCACTTCTTGTTGAATATGTGAAAAGCGCAAGGATAATGTTGGTAACAGACAGCGGTATATTTATCCCATTGCTGGAAGGATGTGAGTTATCGTCTCTTCCAGGGCAGCAGGTATCCATATTCTCAATCGATCCTGACCTTAAAATATCTTCGTCAGGATTAAGATATCAGCTCAGGAACACAATGTTAACCAACTGGTGGACTGCTACACTGAATGAAGTTGTCGGAAGCAGGTTCAAGCTTGATTTCAATAATGGAAGAGTTATTGTCTTTCTGAAATTTACCGGAGAGTAATAGTCCAACAGAACACGACCTGCACGATCCCGCCGGGCGGGACTTCATCGTTTCCCTCCTTAGCCCGCACTACCTATACGATACTCCTATGTCATTGTCATGTCTTTAACAAGGTTTATGAGCTGTACCCGGCTCCTTACATTAGTTTTAATATATATTCTGTGGGTATGGTCCTTTACGGTCTGCAGGCTGATAAACAGTTTATCGGATATTTCCTTATTACTAAGTCCGTTGCAGATTTCACGCACAATATCTGTTTCGCGAGGCGATACTTCATATTTCCTGCAAAATTCCTCGAATGACAGGTCGTTTACAGGTTCAGAGGTAAATGCAGATAACAGCGTGCCGTAATTAAGATAAAGTGGCAGAAATGTATTACCGGCAAAAAATGTAATAGTAAAGATAATAGCGATATAAACCTGTGATTCGTAAAAGACAAGGGGGATACACTGTGATATCGTTATAAGTAATATTCCCGTTCCCAGTATTCTCCTGTCAAAAACATGTATTACCGATCTCCCTTTTTCAGGGAACAGTATTAATAATGAAGCCAGGAGAGAATACAAGAAATTCATCACAATGAAATAGTACTTGATCATGAAAACAGGCCTGACATCATTTATTTCCGATATTAAATAACCCATTATAAAAATGATCGAAAAATTGATGAGAAGGAATGTCGGGATCAGCCATTTATTATCCTTCCTTCCTGAGATTCCATTGGAAAACCGGATCAGCATAAGCCATGCAAAGACAAGAAAAGGCAGTCCAAGCAACATTGCAATATCTGTAAACTTCGATAGGATCTCATCTGAAAGGTAAGAGGTGAGAAATGCTTTGAAAACAACCTGTCCCCATATTCCGTAAAATCCGAAAGTGTAGATGAAGACCTCAAAATACATGAGCGTGGTGAAGATCTCATGGCGATATTTACCTCTAAGCCCTGAAGATATCACAACTCCCCCGGCAGCCAGCCCAACCGATAAAATAAATATTAAATAGCCAAGAAATTTTAACATCACATAAAAATAAGAAAATCTGCCATACAGAGATAAAGTTAGCTACTACTAAAGTATTGAACCACATACTTAAGTAGGAAAAAATAAAATCACTACTATAGTATGAAGGCTGTAACAGATCATGAGTTTACATTTGCTTCATATTAGTTACGGAAATTATAAACTTAAATAAAATATGATATGGAAACAAACAATAATTACAACCTGGTACCTGGTTTTGGGAATAGTTTCGGAACCGGATGGAGAGTTATGATGGATAATTTTCTGCGATTATTCCTGGTGATAATAATACTGGCGATAGTATCTGTTCCTCTTAAATTCCTGGACATTAAATTTGATGCATCAGATCTGCACAATTTCGCGTGGTTTAATTTTGGAGATCATCTGGGACATAATATGAACAGGATTCTCACACTTGGATCCTTAGGGATCTTTGCTGCCTTTTTTGGATTAATTGCCCTGTTATACACCTTCCTTGTCAAACCTGTATTTGAATACGGAGGTGATATTATTTTCGTAAAGGCTGTAAGAAAGGAGAAGCCCGATTTAGAATTGTTGGTGAAAGGTTTCATGGAAAATTATCTTAGCATAATCCTGGCAAACTTACTTGTTTTTGCCCTGGTGGTGCTGGGCCTGTTCGCACTTATTATTCCAGGCATTATTATAGGATGCAGACTGGTATTTGTTTCATATATAGTTATGGATAAAAAGCTCGATCCGATTGAGGCTGTGGAATTGAGTTGGAAACTTACAAGGGGCCACGGATGGCAAATTTTCTTCATGGGATTTGTTTCGATTTTCATTGTAATATTTGGACTGATCCTGTTCTTCGTAGGTGTCTTCCCTGCCATTATGTGGATATCCAGCTCATTTGCTTCACTTTATGAATCGGTCCTGATAGAGAAAGAGACTCCCGTAGCAGAGATTATTAAATAACATTCCTGATACATTTCTTCTTTGTTAGTTAAATCCTGCCTTGAACTTTTGTTCAGGCAGGATTGTTATTTTTAATATATCAGGTACTTGAAATAAAAAAAACTGTAACTTTATCGCTTACCTTTAAATTTCTGAATATGAAAACCAGAGCATTGTATTTAGTAATGGCTTTTTTTGTCCTGTTACCTCCAGTTTTGGATGCCCAGGTTGGTAACATGCTGAGAAACAGGTTGAATAAAGTTGTTAATGCCGGCGCAAAGACTGCTGATAAAGAACTTAACAACAAGGTTGATACAGCGGTTCAGAGAGAAGCTGACAATATCAGAGCCGGAGTTGAGGCTGATCAGGGGGAAAACGCTGTGCTTTCTGAACCGGATGAAGGAGATAGTCAGCGAGGCCAGGGTCAGGCAGGAGCAGGTTTCGGTAAGCTTTTCGGGAACAAGGTCGACCTAAAGTATAAGGAGAATTACGGCTTTACTTCAAGAATTTATATGCAGGCTGAATCGTATGAGGATAAAGATGTGGTGAAGATGGATTATTTCATGTATTACAGTGCAGCAAGTCCCAGCGTAGGTCTTGAAACCAGGACAATAAGCAACGATCAGGGAGACACCGCCCCCGTATCAGCACAGATGGTGATGGATGGGGAAAATAAATCGTTCATTATGCTGACTGATGTCAACGGGATGAAAATGGGAATCATATCTGCCATTCCAGATGAGAACACTGATCAGATGTCATCCTCCGGTAAACCGGCAAGAAAATCAGTACCTCCCGTATTTACGAAAACAGCAAATACGAGAGTAATTGCCGGATATAAATGCGACGAATATAATTATACCGATTCTGAAAATAAGACGACCGGGAAAGTCTGGTTTACGAATGATGCCAGCCTTAAGATTGACAATCGGGGCTGGCAAAATACAGGATTGGCCGCTTTCTATGGAAATACAGAATTCGGTCAGGGAGTAATTCTAGCCACTGAATCGTATGATAATAAAGGAAAACTTGAATCCAAAACAGAGACTGTTGAGATAAATCCGAATTTTCCCCATACAATTTCCGTTACAGGCTATACTCTCAGGCAGATGAATATGGGTCAGGATCTGAAGTAGTGACGAATGTTATACAGAAGATCACGACAGCCATATTGACGAAATGGAAATTTTAATAAATTATTCTGCGAAAATCAGCTCGATCTGCGGGCACTTTATTGCATTTTCTTCAGTTTAGCAAATCTCAATAAGAGCTTCTTTCTTCCATTGTTCCCGAAATCAACTGTGGCAGTATTGTTGGGTTGCTCACCCTCAATTGATATGATCAATCCGGTGCCAAATCTTTCATGTTCCACTCTATCACCCTCATTAAATAATGCAGAATCACTTCCGGTAAACGTAGCGCCGTCAGAAGTGGCCGGTCTGCCTATTCTCTTTAATTTATCTTCCCTGTAATATGATACAGTTTCTTCCCGGAAACCAGGTTTTAAATGTTGATGACTGCTGTTCATAAAGGGCTTCCCCCCAGTTTGCGGGTAATGAAGAAATTTATTGTCAATTTCACGCAGGAAGCGGCTCGGGTTGCATCTCTCAAGGTTGCCCCATTTATACCTGTTCAAAGCATAACTTAGAGTTGCCTGTTTTTCAGCACGCGTTACAGCAACATAAAAGAGGCGTCTCTCTTCCTCAAGCTCCTTCAGGTTGCCTGCCGACATAGGTGAAGGGAATAATGTATCCTCCATCCCGACAATATATACGTGCTTGAATTCCAGTCCTTTGGCTGAATGCATCGTCATGAGTGTCACTTTGTTGCGATCTTCCTCTTTCTCATTGTCCTGGTCGGTAAGCAATGCGACGTTAGCCATATACGCCTCCAGGACAGATGGTTCACCGTTGGTCCTGGCTCCTTCAGTAAAGATTTTTATAGCATTCAGCAGTTCCTCGAGGTTTTCATAGCGGCTTACTTCCTCAGGAGATTTCCCTTCCCGGAGTTCCTTTATAATACCGGATCCAACAGCTATCTCCCTTGCCTTGTCAAATGCATCAACAGAATCGGCATTAAGTCTGAAATTATCAATAATATCTGCATACATTGTCAGCTTTTTCACTGTTCCGGTATTAAAATGTCCGGGATATTTGTCTGCATGTCTTAATATGGTCCAGGGTGTTGATTCTGAAAGGGCAGCCAGTTCAAAAACCTTCCCGATAGTTGTGTCGCCTATACCACGCTTTGGAAAATTTACAGATCTCCTGAGCGCTTCTTCGTCATCAGGATTTATTACCATCCTGAAATAAGCCAGGATATCTTTTATCTCTTTCCGTTCATAGAAAGAAAGACCTCCATAGATTTTGTACGGTATGTTTTTCCTGCGAAGCGTCTCTTCAAATATCCTCGACTGTGCATTTGTCCGGTAGAGAATTGCAAAATCCGACCAGTTAAGCTGTTGCGATAGCCTCTTATCGAAAATATCCGATGAAACATTGAAACCTTCTTCCGTATCTGTAATTGCCTTCATGACCTGGATCTTTTCGCCGGCTTCATTCATTGAATATACATTCTTCCTGATCTGCCCTGTATTATTTGAGATGATAGCATTGGCAGCATTTACTATCGTCTGTGTGGATCTGTAGTTTTGTTCAAGTTTATATAGACGGGAATCAGAGTAGTCATTCTTGAATTCAAGGATATTCTCTATCCTAGCTCCCCTGAACGAGTAAATGCTCTGTGCATCATCGCCGACAACACATATATTATGATGAGCAGCAGCAAGCTTCTTTACTATGAGGTACTGTGAATAGTTTGTGTCCTGGTATTCATCTACAAGGATATAATTGAATCTTTCCTGGTAGCTGGCAAGGACATCAGGAAAATCGCGGAAGAGAATATTTGTATTCAGGAGAAGATCATCAAAGTCCATTGCATTTGCTTTGAAGCACCTCGATGCATAGGCCCTGTAAATATCAGCAAGCAGCGGCATACGGCTTGATTTGTCATATTCCTGCATAGTACTGTCGGCAGCATACATCGATGAAGTTACCAGGCTGTTCTTCGCTGAGGATATCCTGGCCGCTATCACTCCTGGTTTGTATATGTTGTCATCCAGATTGAGCTCTTTTATTATTGACCTGATAAGACTTTTCGAGTCGGATGAATCATATATTGTATAGTTTGATTTGTAACCCAG
>CAYQBZ010000089.1:0-3013 GCA_964415855.1 uncultured Rikenellaceae bacterium | reverse complement strand
CCTCCATCCTGAGGATTTTTGCAAAAATCGAATGAAAGGTACCCATCCACAGGTACCTGGCTGTCTCGGGGCTGACAAATCCGCTGATCCTTTCCTTCATCTCCCTTGCAGCCTTGTTTGTGAAGGTCAGAGCAAGTATCTTACCTGCCGGTACACCATTCTGAAGAAGATGAACAATGCGATAAATCAGTACCCGTGTTTTACCTGCACCTGCACCTGCAATTACCAGGGAAGGTCCCTCATAGTTCATAACTGCCTGCTTCTGAGACTCATTCAGATCGTTAAGATAACCATTTGTCATAGCCTTGTTTGAATTACGGCGTACCGGGTCCGGCAAAATTAACAATATCAGGCTCAATGATAACTCCGGCCCGGAATAAATGATGGATTTTTTATTAACATAAGTTTCAGGTATATTCAATTTGCGATTCTTTGTATTCAGCTTATCTATCCGGCCTAATGTCACGTAATTTTCTTATTATTGTGAATTGATAAATGGAAGCTCACAGAGCAAAATCAGGATTCTTTTTTAAGAACATGCCGGTGTTTTATATTATCAGATATTTTCAACCGGAGTAAACTATTAATAACATGAAAAGATACGGCCAGGTAATAGGAGTAAGACCAGAACATTTTGAGCGTTACAGGAGATATCATTCAGAGGTATGGCCTGAGGTACTTGATATGATCAGGAAATGCAATATTCATAACTATTCAATTTTTCATAAAGACAACATGCTTTATGCATATTTTGAATATACGGGTACTGATTATGCTGCCGATATGGCAAAAATGGCAGCAGATCCGAAGACGCAGGAGTGGTGGGCCATAATGGAGCCCATGCAGGATCCGGTTGATACCAGGGATAAGGGGGAATGGTGGGCAAATATGGAAGAGGTTTTTCACCTCGATTGATCCTGTATTCTCCCCTTATTTTATTATACTTGCAGAAGATTATACCAAAGTGACTAAGATTGCGTTTTTGATAGAAATATCTGATTGCCTGTGCGTTATTTTTTCCTGGTCATAGCGTTACTGATACCATTCATTGCTGAAGCCCAGCTCTCAGCTCCCGGGAGCAGAGCTTTAAGGTATACATCATACCCGTCTTCTCCGGGAGTTAAAGATCCAATCTTTATCTATTGCAACAGCTCCGGATCCCAGAAAGGTATTCTTGAGGCAAGCAGCCCGGGAGGGACAGGACCGTTTGATTTTTCGTGGTATAAATGGAGCAATATAACCAAGAGCTTCAGCATCTTCCTAAAAACCGATCCCGGAGTAGAATCCTCCTCTTCAGGCGAGATTGAGGAGGGAGGTTATAAAGCGATCGTCAGCGGTGGATTTGACACCAGCCTTGTGGGATGGATCTTTCTTGACAAGCCATATGCCCTGGCGAAGCTTAAGAACTTTACCTGCGATTATGTTGCATTAAAGGGGACCGCTGCAATAGATACATTTTATTATAACGATCCTACAGGCGGAAGTCTGGTTAAACTACCGGACGGGATAAGGTTCCTGTGGTCATCGGATCCGGTATCTCCAATACCTTATCCTGATCTTGAAATTGAACCCCAGACTTTCAATCCGCCCCTTGTGGATGTCACCTATAACCTCCAGGTTACTGATAGCTTTGGCTGTGTCAGTGCATCCTCATTCTTTTATGAATCAATCCATGTTAAAGCAGATTTCTCGGTTGAGCCTGACAAGGGGGAAGCTCCGCTGGAGGTTTCTTTCACCGATAAATCGATACGTGGTTATAGATATACCTGGGAATTTGGTGATGGAAGTGCCGACAGCATCTCCTTTGACCAGAATCCTGCACCACATGTTTATTATAAACCTGGTGAATATTCGGTAATACTAACAATTGAAAGTGATAAGTTCTGCAAGGCTTCAATGCAGTTTGACAAGATTGTTGTTGAACCATCGGAACTCCATATACCAAATGTTTTTACACCCGACGGTGACGGGCTGAATGACATTTTCATTGTCGAATCAAAGTCGCTAAGGTATATCAGCGTTGGGGTTTTCAGCCAGAGTGGAATGCAGGTTTACAGCTTTTACGGAGAAGGAGAGAAACTGAGGCAGTGGGAAGGATGGGATGGTAATATTAACAAGTCATCGCTGAAAGCCACACCGGGAGTGTACTTCTATATTATAAGGGCTATAGGATGGGATGATATAGAATACGACAGTAAGGAATACAGGGGTTTTGTATACCTTTACAGATAATTGTCGTACAAGCCGTGAAGGCCATGCATGCTATGCAGGACCGACGAGACAATCAGACAACAAGACAACAGGACCTTCTTATTGCCACACCCCGATAATCAATCCCATAACAGTCAGGCAGACAACTGAATAGCAGCTGTTTATCATAAGCAGGGTCCCTGATTTTCTTTCAAACAGATAGGTAACTCCGGTCATTGTAAAAACCCAGCCAATACCGGCAAGGAATCCGGCAATGGCGCCGAAGGCAGCCCCTGCATCCTTGCCAACAAACATAGCCAGGTTAAATGCTGCAAATACCATTAGAAGGAATGATAATCCGAATATCTTCAGCATATTGGCATCTTTCATGGATTCCTCCGTGAAGCCGTTTTCCTGCATCCATCTTTTCTGGAAAAGCAGGGAGTACCAGATAAATCCAAGTAAAAATGAAGTGATGGCCGCAACTAATATTGCCAGCCAGTTCAGGTTCTGAAAAGCATTTTGCATATCCATTTTTGATTTTTTATACCGTTTAACAAATCATTTGATAAATTGTTTGATCCGGGCCCCATCTTTTTAACTTAGAAAGTAATGGTCCTTCTTCTTGCTGCAACATTCCACTGTTCTTTTATTCTATGATCTTCAATAACTGTTACAAAATCATACCTGTCAACAGTCGGACAGATATGCCATGGAATACAATAGATGTTGTCTCCTGTATTAAAATTGCACGCTTCAGACGTCCTGATGACCATATGCTCCTCGTTGTGGTTAATTATCGAATAATCATTCAGACCCTCCA
>CAYQBZ010000088.1:0-10429 GCA_964415855.1 uncultured Rikenellaceae bacterium | reverse complement strand
AGGATTTACCGCGTATGTGGCTATCTCGGTTACTGATATGGTTGATGTATTTGTGGCAGCTGTTGATAAGAACTGGAATATCTGCCTGGTAAACAAGAAAGCAAGTTCATTAATGGGATTTTCTGTCAACGAAATCACAGGTCAGAAATTCATAGACAAATTTATTACACGGGAAGATAAATCAAGGATAAGAACTCTCTTCAGCAAAATTTTTGGTAATGGATATCCTGACCACATAACAACCACGCTAAATTTGAATACTGGCGACCATGTCAGAAGAATTATAGTAGCAAGAATTACCGTAGTCCGGGATAAAACAAAATCTGTTCAGGGAATTCTTATATCAGGTGAAGATTCTTCAGGAAATCCGGGGCTTGCCATATCCCGGGATATCACATCTGGCAGAAAAACAGCTGATAAACCAGATGTTCACCGGAAAGGAACAAAGACAGGGCACTCCTCAAAAAGCATCTTCCTGGCAAATGTAAGTCATGAGATCCGGACTCCCCTGAATGCAATTCTGGGATTCACGGAACAGCTGCTGCAGACAAAGCTGAATAAACAACAGGAAGAGCATCTGAAGATTATTGAAAAATCATCAGAATACCTTCATTTTCTTATAAATGATATCCTTGTTTTATCGAAGATCGATGCGAATGAACTACGATTTGAAAGGTCCCCATTTAAAATCCAAGATACGGTCAGGTATGTATTCAATTTGCTCGGACCCAAAGCAAGTGAAAAGAAGCTGCTCTTTAATTTTAATATCGGCGAAAACCTGGACAGGATAATTCTTGGAGATTCTTTCAGGCTCAGGCAGATCCTGATAAACATGTTAAACAACGGTATAAAATTTACTAATAGCGGGCAGGTTTCATTGAACTGTTCAGTTCATGAAGAATCTGAAAATGAAATATCAGTTAAATTTGAGGTATCAGATACCGGAATAGGTATTTCTCCTGCAAACCTGGAAACAATCTTCGATGAGTTCATGCAGGCTGATACAGAAGTCATAAGAAGATACGGAGGTACCGGTCTCGGATTAACCATCTGTAAAAACCTTATCGAGATGCAGAATGGCATTTTATCTGTAACCAGTCAGGAGGGAACAGGGACAACATTCAAATTCATAATCCCTTACAGGAAAGGAAAGGAAACAGATTTATTGTTTTCCGATTCGGCCTCCATTGATCCGGGCAAATTAAAAAATATTAAAATTCTAATGGTTGATGATGATAGTGTTAACAGGCTATTGGGAGAAACAATTCTTAATAAGTTCAACATCAAAACCGATATAGCAAAAGGCGGTGAAGAAGCTATTTTGATGTTGAACAATAACAGATATGACATAGTACTGCTGGATATACATATGCCAGGCACGAGTGGGATTGATGTGGCAAAGTATCTGAGAAATAATAGAAAAGATTATTCAACGAGGATTATAGCTGTCACTGCTGCAGTGATGAGAAGGGATTTTGAGAAATACAACGAGGTAGGTATAAATAATATCCTTATAAAACCATTCAGAGAAATAAATCTGTTCAACAAATTGTGTGAAGTGCTTGAAATAAAAACGCGAACCAGTGTTTTACAGCCCGAAGAGAAAGTAATCATTAAGGAAGCTAAAAGGCCAAAATCATATAATCTGGGCGAATTGAAGAAAATGGCAGGAAATAACAGAGATTTTATTTCGAATATGCTTACCATTTTCATCGAAAACTCGGAAAACACAATATATCTGTTTCAGCAGCTTCTTAAAAAGGAGGATTGGGAGCAGATAGGGGAAACAGCTCATAAAATACTTCCTTCATTCAGACATCTTGAAGTTGAAAGTGTAATTCCGAAATTACTCAAACTAAAGGCAAAAACCCTGGCAGATAGAGATTATGAGGCAGTACCATCATTAGTACGATCAACAATAAAAGCAATAAGGCGAATTATTGCAGAACTTAAAAAGGAAGTTGAAGAATAAGCATTGTTGAAATCATCAATATATACTTATCTTTATGATAAGTTAATATTTACTGATATCAGCAAGGTTCAAATTCACTTCCTATGTCCAAGATACTTGTTGTTGATGATGATAGTTACATACGCAACCTGCTGGAAAATTTTCTGTCAAGAAATGGATATGAAGTATCCGGGGCAGATAATGGTATCTCTGCAATAAGGAAAATTGACAATAATAATTTTGACCTGGTATTATGTGATTACAGGCTGCCAGATATCGACGGCCTGAAAATACTGCAACATGTTAAAACAAAAAACCTTCTGACACCTGTTATCATAATGACAGCTTATGCCGAAATAAAAATGGCAGTTAAGCTGATTAAATTCGGAGCATTCGACTACGTCACAAAACCTGTTCAGCCTGAGGAAATTTTACATATTATCAGGACAGCGCTGCAGACTTCCGTGGAAAATGATGTAAGTAATTCCTTTCAAGATGGTTTCATAACAGGTAAGAGTAAAAAAATGGTCGAGGTGATGGACCATATTAAAATAATTTCTCCCACAGATATTGCAGTACTTATAGAAGGTGATACAGGATCAGGGAAAGAGTATATTGCCAGGGCAATACATTATTCAAGCAAACGCAGCAAAATGCCTTTTGTGGCAATCGATTGCGGAGCTATTCCCAAAGAACTGGCAAACAGTGAATTGTTTGGCCATATTAAAGGTGCCTTCACAGGTGCCGTTTCTGACAGAATGGGCTATTTTGAACAAGCCAGGGGCGGGACACTTTTTCTTGATGAGGTTGGAAATCTGCCATATGAAAACCAGATTAAACTTCTCAGGGCATTACAGGAAAAGATTATCAGCAGGGTCGGTAACAATAAAGATATTAAAGTTGATGTGCGTATTATTACGGCATCAAATGAAGACCTGTTAAAACTTGTGGAAGAAAATGAATTCAGGGAAGATCTTTTTCACCGCCTTAACGGTTTCAAGATACAGCTTCCGGCTTTGAAAGACCGGGGTGAAGATATTTTTGAGTTTGCTTATTACTTTATGAAGAAAGCAAATATAGCCTTCAATAAAAATGTGTCGCACATTGATGATGAAGTAAAAAAACTTTTCCAAGACTATGACTGGTATGGAAATATAAGGGAGCTTCAGAATGTAATAAACAGAGCCGTCCTGCTGTCTCATTCGGATTCAATTTCAGTAAGGGACCTGCCTGAAGAAATAATATCCAGCAGTAATTCATATTACTCAACTGGTACCAGGGCAATGCTGATTAATAACGGTTTACCGGAATTGAAAGAAGCTACTCATGCTACGGAAAAAGAGATAATCATTAATGCGCTGATCAAAACCAATTACAATAAATCACGGGCTGCACAAATTCTCAATATAGACCGTAAAACCCTTTACAACAAGATCAGAGTATACAATATTGATGTGAAGAAGAATTGATACTATGTTACAATAATTCTTATCAAAAATCACTTCTCTAAAAGTTTCATAAATACATGTAATCCGGGTAGATATTAAAATTACCGATCCCGTTCCGGATAATCTGGTAATAATTCTATTTATTGAAATTAAAAGACTCCTGGATAGTTACTTGTTAAGATATCTCCTATAGCAATGAATGTGATTTTGTCTGAGGCTGATGAAATTATTGGGGAACTATACCACAATTGGTGAATTAATCAACAAACTGAACTGTGAATAAAATAATGGGATGTGGCCCTTATGTAAAGCAGGTCAGATGCTTGGCCACTGGTAATTAATATCTGGCACACGATTTTCTGTATGTAAGGGACAGACAATTCAGTAATAATTAAAACATTTAATAATTATGGCTTTTATATTGAAAAACCTGGAATATGAATACGATGCCCTGGAACCCTACATCGACGCCAGAACCATGGAAATTCATCATACGAAACACCATGCCGCATATCTTAATAAGTTTAATGCTGCTATTGAAGGCACAGAACTTGAAAACAAAGCTCCCGCTGAAATATTCGCCACTGTATCAGAATATTCGGATGCAATCAGAAACAACGGTGGCGGATTCTTCAATCATGCTTTGTTCTGGAAACTACTGACACCACATTCCCCAGAAATTGTAAATGTAAACCTCGCGGATGCCATAACAAAATACTTCGGAACACTTGAAAATCTTAAAGAAGAGTTCTCAGCCGCTGCTGAGAGCCTGTTTGGATCAGGATGGGCCTGGCTCATAAAAAAAGACAATGGTGAACTGGTCGTTGCTTCAAGCCCTAACCAGGATAATCCTCTAATGGATATTGCACCTATTAAAGGCACACCTATACTATGTCTTGATGTTTGGGAACATGCATATTATCTAAAATACCAGAACAACCGGGTAGCATATATTAATGCTTTCTGGAACATTGTAAACTGGAACGAGGTGTCAGTTTTATTCAACAAATAGTCTAATAAGTTATATCTTTATAAGACGGCTATCCGGTATTATTAATTCAAGTATATAGCAGCAATACGATGAATACCATGACAATAAACAAGAATCAGACAGGATTGAAAGCTGTCATTCTTGACATGGATGGTGTAGTGACGCAAACTGCCAGAATTCACAGAAAGGCATGGAAGCAAATGTTTAACAGCTTCCTTGAAAGCCTGCCAGAAGATTATGATAAAGTGACCGATGAGGACTATAAGAAATATATCGACGGGAAACCCAGGTATGATGGTGTAAAGAGTCTTCTTGAATCGAAGGATATTCAGTTACCTTTCGGATCAGCAAATGATAATGCTGATAAAATAACAATATGTGGCCTGGGTAACAAAAAAAACGCAATATTCCTGAACCTGGTGAAACAAAAAGGAGTTGAAACTTATAATGATACTATAAAAAAAATAAGATACTGGAGATCCCTGGGTTTAAAAACTGCTGTTGTTTCTTCCAGCAAAAATTGCAGGGAAATCATTCACAGGGCAAATATTGAAGATCTTTTTGATACTCTGA
Source organism: uncultured Rikenellaceae bacterium (assembly GCA_964415855.1). GTDB lineage: Bacteria > Bacteroidota > Bacteroidia > Bacteroidales > VadinHA17 > LD21. The sequence goes on along the minus strand of CAYQBZ010000088.1, from coordinate 5,466 downwards.
TAGATGGTCGCATTTCAGAAAAGCTGGGACTTAACGGAAAACCAGAACCGGACATCTTTGTTGAAGCTGCCAATTCGCTAAAGGTTAAACCTGAATCATGCGTGCTCTTCGAAGATGCTATTTCAGGAGTGCAGGCAGGCTGTAAAGGGAATTTTGCAATTGTTATTGGAGTTTGCAGGGAGGGGCTAAAAAGCACTTATTTTGAAAATGGCGCTGATATAGTTGTTGAGAACCTGGAAAAGATAGATCTTGTCAATAATCCGAGACTTACCCACTATTTTGCACCCTCTGTCCCACTGCTGTATTCAAACCAATCCGAAATTGAAAGTAAGTTTCGCGACAGGATCCCGGTTTTTTTCCTTGATTTTGACGGTACTCTCTCCCCTATTGTCGATCATCCTGAGGATGCCGTCTTACCTGAAGAAATCGGGTACAATCTCAAAGAATGTGCAGCCAGATTTAAAGTGGCAATTGTCAGCGGCAGAGATCTGGATGATCTTAAGGGAAAAATTGATATCAGAAATCTGATCTTTGCCGGAAGTCATGGATTCCGGATATCAGGTCCTGCCGGATTATATATGGAACATCCAAAATCGAAGGAGATACTTCCATTGCTGGACAAGATTGAGAAGGGATTATATGATGGTGATTTTGAAAATACTGGTGGTATACAGATCGACAGAAAAAGATATGCATTAGGAATACATTACAGGAACGTTAGAGACGAGGATGTTCCCGGTATCAGGAGCAAGGTCAATGAGATTATTAAAAAATATCCCGGTTTTAGGAAAGGATGGGGCAAAAAGATAGTGGAAATTAAGCCCGATGTTAACTGGGACAAAGGGGAAGCTGTAACCTGGATACTTGAAAACCTGGATATGAAGCATAAGGAGAATATTCTTCCTGTATATATCGGTGATGATGTAACCGACGAAGATGCGTTCAATAAATTAAAAACCAACGGATTGGGTATTATTGTAGGTTCACACGGGAATCCAACGGCAGCAAGTTATAAACTCAAAAATCCTTTCCAGGTTGGATTATTCCTAAAATGGATTTCAGAAACAATATAATAAAACCAAATGAAAAACTGGATAGTACAATATAAAGACTGGGGCCCCGAACAACATCCACTCAGGGAGGCACTTTGCACCCTGGGAAACGGATACTTTGCAACCAGGGGGGCCATGGAAGAATGCAACGTCAATAATTATAATTATCCTGCAACATATTTAGCCGGCGGATACAACAGGACTGTCTCAAAGATACGAAAACGAGAGATTGAAAATGAAGATCTTGTTAACTGGCCTAACTGGTTGTATATGACATTCCGTATTGGTAAATCAGAGTGGTTTGACATAAAAAAAGTAAAAATTCTTAATTATATAACTAGTTTAAATCTTAAGAATGGGATCTTTGAACGGCGGATAAGATTTCGTGACCCTCTTGAACGTGAAACTTCACTGATCAGCCGGCGCATTGTCAGCATGGATGACCGGCACATTGCTGGAATAGAATGGACGGTAATACCTGAAAACTGGTCAGATGAAGTTACTCTAAGGTCAGGTATAAATGGCGCTGTCGCAAATTCCGGTGTAGAACGATATAAAGATCTTAACAGAAAGCATATAAATATTATTGAAAATGGAGTCACAGATAATAAAAATATTTATTTAACGAGCCAGACATCTCAATCAAAGATATTAATGGCCCAGGCAGTCTCAACTAAAGTATATCTTAATGAAGAAGAGATGGATGTCAACAAGATATTGAGAAAAGGAAAGAGATCCATCTATCAGGACATCAAAATAAACTGCTCCGGCCTTCAGCCTGTAAGAATTGAGAAAATGGCAGCATTATATACTTCGAGAGATTTTGCTATAAGTGATCCATTGAATGAGGCCACCGGTAAGTTGAACCGGATTCATTTTTTCAGGGATATCTTACAGCGCCACATATCTGCATGGGAGCATATATGGGAACATAATAATATTGAGATAGTGACCGATAATAATGATCTCCTTATACTCAGGTTACATATTTTCCATATCTATCAGACGGTTTCTGAAAACAGTATCGGATGTGATATTGGAGTTCCCTCGAGGGGATGGCATGGTGAAGCATACCGGGGTCATATTTTCTGGGATGAGCTATATATATTTCCAATACTAATCCTGCATATACCCCGTCTCGCCAGGTCATTACTAATGTACAGATACCGGCGTCTTGAAAATGCCAGGAAAGCAGCTGTCACAAACGGGTTCAGAGGTGCTATGTTTCCATGGCAAAGTGGCAGTAATGGCAGGGAAGAGAGCCAGACCATTCACCTGAATCCCGAATCAAGGCGATGGATACCCGATTATACATATTTACAACGTCACATAAATGCTGCCATACCATATAATACGTGGCAATATTACCAGGCTACAAAAGACATGGAATTCCTTGGCAACTACGGGGCAGAATTGATCCTTAGCACAGCACTGTTTTGGTCGAGCATAACTGAACTTAATGCCAGGAGCGGTCGTTATGAAATTAAGGGTATCATCGGTCCTGATGAATATCATACCCAATATCCAGGTTCAGATTCACCCGGTTTGGATAACAATGCCTATACCAATTTTATGGCTGTATGGGTAATACAATGCGCATTGAATATAATGATTATGTTCGACAGGCAATTCACGAAAGAATTATCTGATAAAGTCAAGCTTACAGCGAAAGACATTGAAAAGTGGAAGAGAATAACAAAAAAGATGTACATTCCTTTTAAAGATAATGACATTATAATGCAGTTTGAGGGATTCGATGAACTTAAAGAGCTGGATTGGGATACATACAGGCAAAAGTATGGAGAAGCCATTAGGCTCGACCGTATTCTTGAAAAGGGGAACGATTCACCTAACTATTATAAGGCAGCGAAACAGGCAGATGTATTAATGCTTTTCTACCTGTTTTCTTCCCATCAGCTTGTGAAGCTCTTTAAACAGCTAGGCTATAATTTTAAACCATCCAGTATTCCAAAGAACATTGAATACTACCAGAAAATTACTTCGCACGGTTCAACGTTAAGCCAGGTAATATTTTCATGGGTTTATGCCCGGTCGGACAGGGAGAGGTCATGGGCCAGCTTCAGGAAAGCACTGGTAAGCGACTATGAAGATGTTCAGGGTGGTACTACTCCTGAAGGTATTCATCTGGGTGCGATGGCCGGAACAGTTGATTTAATACACAGATGCTATACCGGTCTTGAGGTCAGGGATGATGAATTATGGCTAAATCCACGATTGCCTGCGGAAATTAAAGATATGAAAATCCATATACGTTACCGCAGCCACTGGATAAAACTTGAGATCAACCATAATATATTAAGGATAGACTTTGAGAAAGGTTGGGACGACCCCGTAAAAATCAATGTTAAAGGAGAAAAAAGAGTTTTTAAATCAAATTGTTCAACAGAATATCATTTAAAAGAAATCCGTTAGACCAGACTACAAAACCTGTCAGCACATTTTTGAACAAACACTGAATAAATTAAAGATAGTAATTATTTAGAGCTCTGAAGTTCTCATCTAATTCATAGATAACAGGCCTTCCTGTACTTATTTCGAGTGAAGATATTTCATCGTCTGAGATATCATCAAGATGCTTGACAAGTGCCCGTAGACTATTACCATGAGCAACAATTATTATTCGTTTGCCGCCTTTCAAAGAAGGGATGATCTCATTATGCCAGTACGGCAAACATCTGTTGACAGTATCTTCAAGGCTTTCACCCAGAGGAAGCTCTTCCTCACTCAGGTTGTTATACATCCGAAGCCTCCCGGGATACCTTTTATCAGTCTTTTTCAACTGAGGAGGTTTGATCTTAAATCCCCTCCTCCACTGGTGAACTTGTACTTCACCATATATTTCGGTTGTGTGCTGCTTATTCAATCCCTGTAAGGCACCATAATGACGTTCATTCAGTCTCCAGGATTTCTCCCAGGGAATCCACAACTGATCCAATACTTCCATAACATACCAGAGTGTCTGCAGTGATCTCTTTAAAACAGAAACATAAGCCTGATCGAATTGAAAATTATGCATTTTCAGTCGATTACCGGCTTCCTGTGCTTCTATGATACCTTGTTCAGACAACGGTACATCTGTCCACCCAGTAAAGAGATTTTGTTTATTCCATTCACTTTCTCCGTGCCGGAGTAATACGATACTATACATAATATTATAAAGATTTTCGATGTATCAGGTCATTATCATATCTATTGTTAAATAGGTTTATTACAGGCCTGTACCGAAAAAACCATTCCATTAATTTCCATTTCCGCTGTTTTGTAATATTAATAATTGAAGTAATTGTAAAAAAGGACAGTTTATATCATAATTATTTGAATTCATCTGATAATCAAGCACCTGGACAACCCGGCAAAGTAAATGATCTTATTTAACATTACAGCCTTTAGATTTCCTGTAACAATCTCAGTAATCGATATTGTGTATTTTGTCCACAATCGTTCCTTATATTTCCACAATCATACAGATAACCGGAACAGTGCAGCCTTAACGGGATTATCTCCGTTAACAAAGGTTATATGCGGACATGAGAATTTTCAAAACCACTTATAATTATGTGGTACCAGTATTGCAATATCCAGGTTAACAATTAGAATAATGTAATAAAAACTTAAGAATTATGAGAAAAAGAAATTCCGGATTAAGTGTACTTGCAATAGCAGGTACTCTTCTCATTGTAAATGCATGCAACAGCGGGAACACTGCAAGTAATCCCGGGAGCAACCAGGACAATGCCGGTTTGATATCCAGAGCAAACTGTGTTATAACTCCTACTGAAGGTAATAATGTAAAAGGATTAGTTACTTTTACACAAACTGATTCAGGAATATTGGTTGTTGCTGATATTGAAGGTTTATCTGCCGGTAAACATGGTTTTCACGTTCATGAATTTGGAGATATCTCAAAATCAGACGGAACATCGGCAGGTGGCCATTTTAATCCTGAGAACACAGATCACGGAGGTCCTGGAGATGCAGTACGACATGTAGGCGATTTGGGAAATATTACAGCAGGTGAGAACGGGAAAGCCCATTATGAGTGGATTGATAAAGTTATATCATTCAGCGGAAAGCATAATATAATCGGAAGGGGAATTATCATACATTCCGGGGAAGATGATCTTGTTTCACAGCCAACAGGTAATGCAGGTGCCAGAGTAGCATATGGTGTTATCGGCATTGCAGGTTAACAACGAATATCATATATTTTTCAGATCAGGTTGAAGTATTGTACTTTTAATCTGTTCAACAGACGGCAATATATAATTTTAGCTGATTTTTTACTATATTGCAATTCAAAACAGTAATAACCGGCGACTGTTGCTTATTACTGACAGTAATATTATTGCACAGAACCTTACTAAATGCAGGTTCTGACCGTTACTTGTTCTAA
>CAYQBZ010000087.1:0-10473 GCA_964415855.1 uncultured Rikenellaceae bacterium | reverse complement strand
CGGCATCACCGGTTATGTCGCCCATATATACCTCAATGAGCTCCTCAATATTGTTTCCCGCAAGGAAACCGTTACTAACAACGGAGAGATTATCCGAGACAGCAGATATTTCCCAGCTCTCACCTATCAGTTTATCCCCTGAAGACTTTTTATTGTAGCGGGTAGCAAGTGCATTCCCGCCCCATACTTTCTCTTTCACCAGAGGTTCGAATTTCAGGGGATACAGATCTGACATATTTTCTAAAATTAAAGTGTCTCCAACAGGGATCGGACAGGCACACATTCTTTACAAATTGTTATTTTTGATGAATATTTTTGCAAAAATATACATTTATGCTGACAGTAGGAATAGCAGGGGGCACTGGTTCAGGTAAAACAACTGTTGTAAAGAAAGTCATGGAGGTATTTCCAAATGAGGATGTTATTGTGATACCTCAGGATTCATATTACAGGGATAACAGTGCTATCTCCCTCGAAGAGAGACAGAAGATAAACTTCGATCATCCCGATTCTGTCGAATTCGGATTACTGATAGAGCATCTCATGCAGCTTAGAAAGGGAAACCCTGTTGAGATGCCGATCTATTCCTATCTTACTTGCCTGAGGTCAAAGGAAACGATAGCCGTAAAACCTGCCAGGGTGGTTCTTGTGGAGGGGATACTCATTCTTACAGACAGTGGTTTGCGTGATATGCTTGATATCAAAGTTTTTGTGGATGCTGATGCTGATGACCGCCTGGGCCGCGTAATAAAAAGGGATATTGTTGAGCGCGGACGCTCGGTCCTGAATGTCCTTGAAAGATACCACGACACGGTAAAACCCTCTCATCTGCAGTTTATTGAACCTTCCAAACGCTATGCCGATATCATCATTCCGGGTGGAGGTGAGAACCAGGTAGGTATAGAGGTGCTGATATCGATAATTGAAAAGCATTTAGCAGGTAGCTAAAAACATTATTAATAAACTGAAAGGATATGAAAATTCACAGAGATTCTGAGCAAAGTGAAGAATTTCCTTGCTTTATCCGTACAGACATATAATTACATAGTTAAATTATTTTAGTCATGCTTGATAATATAAAGATTGAAGATGTCCTGTTCCTTGATATTGAAACCGTGCCTGCGGTATCTTCCTGGGAGCTGATGGATCCTGCAATGCAGGTATTATGGGATAAAAAATCGCGGCAGTTCAGGACATCTGAACAATCAGCCGCTGAGGTATTTGAACGGGCTGGTATATATTCTGAGTTCGGCAGGATAATTTGTATTTCCGTAGGATTGATAAAAGAGAAGGATCCTTTCAGCTTCAGGCTGAAATCGTTCTATGGCGACGATGAAAAGTCAATACTTACAGATTTTTCCTCAATGCTCTCAAAGTTCTCCTCATCAAACAGGGAAGTCCGGCTCTGCGCTCATAACGGTAAAGAATTCGACTTCCCCTATATTGCACGGAGGATGATAATCAACAGACTGCATATTCCTCCCCTGCTGGATAACGCAGGTAAGAAGCCATGGGAAATCAGGTTACTGGATACAATGGATCTGTGGAAATTCGGTGATTATAAGAATTATACCTCTCTTGACCTTTTAACATCGGTGCTTGATATCACTACTCCGAAGGATGACATTGACGGGAGCATGGTGGCTGGTGTATATTATGGTGAAAAGGACCTGGGACGTATAGTCCGGTACTGTGAAAAGGATGTACTGGCCATTGCCCAGGTATTGGTAAGATATATGAACCTTCCGGGAATTGCTGCCGAAAATGTGGAATCAGTTACCTTGTTCTGATCAGCAGTTTTCCAGGAATTTTTTCATGTACCTTATTACTTCACCCGGATTATCGGAATGGAGCCAGTGCCCTGCGCGTGGTATGGTTAAGAACTCAGCAGCCGGAAAGATCCTTTGTATATCACTGTAGTCGTCTTCAGGAAGGTAGTCTGATTCCTCCCCTTTCAGAAATATTACGGGAAAGCCAGTGGTTCGGTGATTTACATATGCCTCTCTGTCAGTCCCTTTCATTATACTATCAAGATTCCGAAGGAGCGAGCCGGCATTTATTTTCCATGTGAATTTACTGTCAGTATCTCTTTTAAGATTCTTAAGTATGAATCGCCTCACCTTCTCAGAATGAATATTTTCAGCTACGACAGCGTCAGCTTCCTCCCTGGTGGAAATATTTGTCAGATCGGCAGACAATATGGTCTTAAGAATGGCCAGATGCTGATTATATGCGGAGTTATGTATGTCTCCTCTTACAAAAGGGGATATATCAGCTATCAGCAGCCCGTTCAGCATCTCACCCCATTTGAGGGCAAACGATATAGCCGTTTTACCGCCCATGCTGTGACCTGCAAGAAAGAATTTATTTAGCTTAAGGTCAGTAACAAGTTCATGTAGATCATCTCTCATCGAATCATAATCGTGTATGCTGCTATGGGGAGACTGCCCGTGATTTCGCTGGTCAGGAAGATAAACAGTGAAATAGTCACCAAGCGTTCTGGCTATTGTAACCCAGTTATCAGACGATCCGAAAAGACCATGTAGGATTATCAGCGGGGGGCCGTTTCCAAATTTTCTGCAGAACAGTTTCATAAGCAGGATTCAGCCCAGTTGCCTTTTGTACATCTGAATTGTATTTTCAAGGCCAAGGTAGAGTGCATCCGAAATGAGGGCATGTCCTATTGATACCTCTTCGATCCATGGTATGTTCTGATGAAAGTACCTTAGGTTATCGAGATTAAGATCATGTCCTGCATTTATCTCCAGGCCCGCATCACGTGCTATTTCTGCAGCCAGGATAAAAGGCTCAATAGCTTCCCGGGCCTTAGTGCTGAACGAGGCAGCATATGGCTCGGTATAAAGTTCAATCCTGTTCGTCCCTGTTAAAGCAGCGTTTTTTATGTTGGCAGGATCAGTATCAACGAAAATAGAGGTTCTTATACCGGCTCCCCGGAAGGTTGAAACAACATCTGCCAGGAAATCCGCGTTTCTCAGAGTATCCCAGCCTGCATTTGATGTAATTGCGTCATGTGCATCAGGGACCAGGGTAACCTGATCGGGTTTTACAGAAAGAACAAGAGCTATGAATTCATCTGAAGGATATCCTTCTATATTGAACTCCGTTTTAATTACAGGTCTGATTTCAAGGACGTCATTATATCTTATATGCCTGCCGTCGGGTCTTGGGTGGACAGTTATTCCGTCCGCACCGAATAGCTCGCAGTTAATGGCTGCGTTTAATACATTTGGTATGTTTCCTCCGCGTGCATTTCTTAAAGTTGCTATCTTATTAATATTAACACTTAACTTTGTCATTCCTGCATATATAAGCTTTACAAGTATTTATTATGTAGTGCAAAATTACAACAACTGGTATTTTTTTTACTATTTTAGTTGAAAATAAAAGCTCCCATGGTCGCTAAAGACTTAATATCAGAAGTAATCCCTTCACTCAAGACATCTGACCTGGGGCAGACCGCCCTGAACTGGATGGAGATATTCAGGATTTCACATCTGCCTATTGTGAATAACCTGGATTTTCTGGGCCTTATTTCAGATGTTGATATATATGATATGAACCAGCCAGCTGAACCAATTGGTAATCATGCCCTTACATTGATCAAGCCATATGTGACCTCACACCAGCACATTTTTGAGGTTATTGGTATAGCCTCAAGGCTGAAGCTTTCAGTTGTACCTGTTCTCGATGCCAATAATCACTATAAAGGTGTGATAACGACAAGTGACCTGATAAGGCATATGGCCGGAATATCTTCCCTGGATCAGCCGGGTGGCATCATAGTACTGGAGATCGTGGAAAGGGATTATTCCCTGTCGCAGATTGCCCAGATCGTGGAATCCAATAATGCAAAGGTACTCAGCATGTATATTACGTCGCCAACCGATTCAACGAGGCTTGAAGTTACGCTGAAATTGAATACAGGTGATATATTATCAGTTATTAAGACTTTTGAACGCTACAATTATGTGATCAAGACCTGGGTCACCACAGACGATTCAATGGAGAGCTTCTATTCTGAAAGGTTTGACCTGCTGATGAAATATCTTAATATGTAACAAAATGCTTGAAAGGGTTGCTATTTACAGTAAGGACAGTAAAACCAAGACCAGGGAAGGGGTTAACAGGCTTGTTAACGAATTTTGTCGCAGAGGTATTAAGATGCTGATCTACAGCAGTCAGGAAGATAGTGTCATCTGTCCTGAAGGAGAACTCATAGAGCAATTCTCTGATCTTGCGGAGACTGCCGTATTACCTGACATGGTTTTGAGTGTGGGTGGTGACGGGACTTTCCTGGAGACAGTGCTTAAGGTAAAGGATTTTGGGATACCTATAGCTGGTGTTAATACGGGCAGGATGGGTTTCCTGGCAAATATCCCCGATGAGGAAATAAATCACTCGATCGACATGCTTTGCAACGGGGAATACGATATCATTGAAAGATGTCTTCTCGAGATATCGCAGCCTGAAGGATTGTTTGAAGGCAACTCCTCATCAGCTCTTAACGAGATAACCGTTCAGAAAGCCGATCTCAGTATGATAACCGTCAATGTATATGTTGATGAGACTTATCTGAACACATACTGGTCAGACGGATTGATAGTCTCTACCGCAACAGGTTCCACTGCATATAACCTGAGTGTTGGCGGCCCGATATTATCCCCCGAAGATGAGAGTATAATTATTTTACCTATGGCCCCCCACAATCTGACAATCAGACCTATAATACTTTCTGTTGAGAGCAGGATAAGGATGGTTATTGAGGGCAGGAGCAGGGAATATATGGTGACATGCGATTCCAGGTCGGCAAGGCTGCCATTCAGCCGGGAGATAAGCATTGTGAAGTCTCCGGGCAAGCTTAAAACAGTGATGCTTAAAGGAATGGACTTTTACAGCACGCTCAGGAACAAGCTGATGTGGGGAGCCGACAGAAGAAATTGAAATAATTATTATATTTGTATCAGAAGTTAAGGGAATTAATATGAAAAAGCCGGTAATAGTATTATTTCTGTTATGTTTTTTCTTTACATCCCCCGGTGTACATGCCCAGCTATGGAAAATGAGAAGGATTGAGGCAACTGCCGGGCTTGGCCCGACACTTTTCTTCGGAGATGTAGGTGGGTTCTCAAAGGGTGAAAATATTCTCGGATTGAAGGATATGAGCTTCCTGCAAACCCGTTATGATGTTAACCTTAGCCTGAAATACAGGATTATCGAGGAATTTAAAGTCAGGTTAAGCATGTCATACGGCAGTCTGCATGCAACAGACAAGAGGGGATCAAATGAGGCGCGAGGGTATGAGGCTTCCATCTTTATCTTTGAACCTGTACTGTTAGGTGAATACTCCTTTGTCAAGAACCAGGCAGAGAACAGCTATCTTTTTACAAAAGGGCAGCGTTCGGGGATAAGTATGCTGTTAAAATCACTTGATGTTTATGCATTTTCCGGCATTGGCGGACTTAGTTATAATGTCAGACCCAATGACGGGCTTGCCAGTATCGGTAATGAAACAAGTGGCTTTACAGGTGTGATACCTGTTGGTGTAGGGGCCAACCTGATATTTTCACCAGAACTAAATTTAGGAATTGAAATAGGTGGCAGATATACATTTACCGATAACCTTGATTGTTACACCTCACAATTTTCCAGCTCTAATGACGTTTATTATTTTTTGAATCTAACTGTTACCTATAAGGTGAGGACAGGGTCGAATGGTCTGCCACTCTTTTTCAGGTAACAAAGAGCTGGATCTGTTTTAATGAAAAAAGTACACTGGTCGTTATTGATTCTCCTTATTACCCTGCCCCTGACCGGTCAGCGAAATTCCGATTATGGATTATTTCTTGGCACATCTTCATACATTGGTGATATAAATCCCGGCAGGCTTTTATATGCACCTCTTCCAGCCGGCGGTCTCTTTTATCGTTACAACTTTCATCCCAGGCAGGCTTTAAGAACCAGCATTTTTGTGGGAGGATTGAGGGCAGATGACCTTGACTTCAACAACAGTTTCCAGACAGCAAGAGCAGCCTCATTCTCAGGAACAATAGGAGAATGGGTGCTTCAGTTTGAATTTAATTTCTTTCCCTATTCAACACAGGGAAAGAGATGGGAGTACACTCCCTATATTGCAGCAGGAGCAGGAATATCGTTTGTTAACACCACTTCATTTACCTATGTGCCTGTTATTCCCTTCTCCGTTGGTTTTAAGCTAAATGTGTACAAAAATATAGGATTGGAAGCTGAATATGGTTTTCGTAAAACTTTTTATGATAACTTTGACGGCTTAAATGATTTGGTTGACCCATCTGACTATGGATGGATCCATAATAATGACTGGTATTCATTTACAGGACTGGCTGTTACATGGAAGATCTATAGTAAACTGGTCGGATGCCCGGCATACAGTGATGTGGATTCAAAAAGAAAACGATAGGATATGCCGCTGAGTAAAAAAATAAACAAGGAGAAACTTCCGGTTCATGTAGCAATAATCATGGATGGCAACGGGAGATGGGCGCGGCAAAGGGGACTCGACAGGGTATATGGCCATCAGCAGGGCGTTAGCGCAGTAAGAGAGGTAATTGAGACTGCTGCTGAGCTGGGCATCAGGTTCCTGACCCTTTATGCATTTTCTACAGAAAACTGGGGAAGACCTGACGAAGAGATATCTGCTTTGATGGGAATAATGGTCCAGTCTCTTAATAAGGAGACAGAAACACTTGTCAGGAACAATATCAGGCTCTCTGCAATCGGCGATGTAAACAGGCTGGCTGATGATGTCAGGGAGAGACTGTTTGAGACGATTGATCAGACTTCGGGCCGTAACGGTCTGAACCTGGTTGTGGCACTGAGTTACAGCTCTCGCTGGGAAATAACGGAAGCAGCCGGACGGATGTCCGCTGCTGTGAGCAGTGGCAAACTGAAAGCAGATTCAATCAGGGAGGAGGATTTTGAAAAGTTCCTTACGACCCACGGGATACCCGATCCTGAATTGATGATACGAACCAGTGGTGAACAACGAATAAGTAACTTTCTGCTCTGGCAGCTTGCGTACACCGAATTATATTTCACTGAAATACTTTGGCCTGATTTTGGTAAGGAGGATTTTTATAATGCTATAATTGACTTCCAAAGAAGAGAAAGAAGATTTGGGAAAACTAGTGAACAGATTCCGGAAAAATAATATGATAATGGTGATCAGTAAAAATACAAGAAGTTTTATAGCATTATTTATGACTCTGTTGAGTCTTTCACTGTATGCGCAGGAGAAGCAGCAAATTGTTAATTATATGTCACCGGAAGATTATATAATAGGGGGAGTGACCGTAACAGGAGTAAGATATCTCGATCCCAATGCTCTGATCGGAATCTCAGGACTGAGGTTGGGACAGAGGGTCACAATACCTGGTGAAGCTACGACAACTGCAGTAAAGAAATTATGGATGCAGGGTCTCTTTTCTGATGTCCGGCTATCAATATCAGAGATTGTTTCAGATACTGTCTTCCTTGATATATATCTCCAGGAGAGGCCGAGAATATCATCTGTAAGATATGTCGGCATTAAAAATTCTGATATACAGGACCTTAATGAAAAGATAAGCCTCCCCGTAGGTTCGCAGGTAACAGATTATCTTATAAATAATGCCAGGAATACTATCAGGGATCATTTTGTTGAAAAAGGTTTCTTTAACACGGAGGTTGATTTCATAAAGAAGGATGATCCGGATCAGCCGAATAATATTATTCTGACCATTAATGTTGATAAGAAGCAAAAGGTAAAGATTTCAGATATAAAGTTTGAGGGGAATGAGTTTTTTGACACTAAGAAACTCAGGCGGCAGATGAAAGGTACCAAGAAGAAGAATATGAATTTTTTCAGGTCGTCGAAATATATAGGGGAGAAGTTTGAGGAAGATAAGGATAAACTTTACCTGTTTTATAATGATAACGGGTTCAAGGATTTTACCATAGAGTCTGATTCGGTATACCCGGTCTCTGATAACCGTGTAGCTTTGCTGATAAAGATCGAGGAGGGGAAACAGTATTTCCTCAGGAATGTGGATTGGGTTGGTAACAGTGTTTACAAGAAGGAAGATCTGGAAAAGGTATTTAATGTGAAGAAGGGTTCGGTATACAACCAGTCGCTCATAGCCGACAGGCTTAACGGATCTGCCGGAGCACAGGATGCTGTAAGTTCCTTATACCAGGATTATGGTTATCTCTTTTCGAGGCTGACACCTGTGGAGGCCAAGATCGATAATGATTCCATCGACCTGGAGATAAGGATTTATGAGGGCGACCAGGCGTACCTGAATAATGTGATCATTGCAGGAAATACCAGGACCAATGAACATGTTGCACGTCGTGAATTATACACTCTTCCGGGTGACCTGTTCAGCAAAGATAAGATAATGAGGTCGATACGGCAGCTTGGTGTTCTTGGTCATTTCGACCCGGAAAAGATCAACCCTACACCGCTTGCGGATATTACTAATGGAACCGTTGATCTTCTGTATAAGCTGGAGGAGAAAGCCAATGACCAGTTCGAAGTGTCCGGCGGATGGGGTGCAGGTATGCTTGTAGGAACCGTTGGGGTGAGGTTTAACAATTTTGCCATGCGTAACTTTTTCGATCTTAAGCAGTGGAAGCCCTATCCCTCAGGTGACGGGCAGTCATTAAGTATCAGGGCGCAGTCAAACGGCAGGATCTATCAGTCGTACAATATTTCATTTGTTGAGCCCTGGCTGGGGGGTAAAAATCCTAACACTTTTTCCATATCTATGTACAGGTCAACAATGACCAACGGGAAAAAGAAAGGAGAGGACGGACGGCAGTCGATGATCATCGACGGTGCAACGGTCGGACTTGGGAAGAGACTTTCGTGGCCCGACGATTATTTTTCACTCTACGGGGAGCTTAGTTACCAGCGATACAACCTTAATAATTATAATGTATACCGTTTCCTTTTTGAAAACGGCCAGTCAAACCTTTTCAGCTTAACCGCCCGGCTTACCAGGTTCTCCACAAGTCCTAACCTGATCTACCCGCGCAGCGGTTCAACATTCACTCTTTCACTCCAGGCAACGCCTCCTTACTCTGCCATAAGCGGAAAGAACATGGCAGATGCCTCAGATGAGGTGAAGTACAACTGGATAGAATTTCATAAATGGACATTCAAATCGGATTATTATTTCCCGGTAACCAGAGATGACAAGATGGTACTTAATGCACGATTTGCGTTCGGGTACCTTGGGTACTATAATAAGGATATAGGTCCGTCACCCTTTGAGAATTTTTACCTGGGCGGAGACGGAATGACAGGTTACAGTTTCTATGGACGGGAGGTAATTGCCCTCAGAGGCTACACCAATGGTTCACTTACACCCAGCGACCCGGTAAGGGGAGTATCGTCCGGTAACGTATATTCCAAAATAACTTTTGAACTGAGGTACCCGATCTCCCTTAACCCACAGGCCACTATCTTTGGTCTGGCATTTCTTGAATCGGGAAGGGCATGGTACCAGCTGAAGGATTATAATCCGTTCAAAATGAACCGTTCAGCAGGCATCGGGGTAAGGGCAAACCTGCCTATGTTCGGACTGCTGGGTATAGACTGGGGATATGGCTTCGATCAGGTACCTGATCCGGTGGCATATCCAAATGCAAACAAATCACAATTCCATTTTGTAATAGGTCAACAATTCTAACAGGATTAATTTTAAACTATATGTTATGAAGAAAATAGGTGTTTTAACGGTGTTATTAGTTCTGACTTCAGCGATAGCCGTAGCTCAGAAATATGCATTTGTCGATTCCGAATATATAAGGACAAACATACCTGCTTTTACAACTGCACAGGACCAGCTCGATAATCTCTCGGAACAATGGGAGAAAGAAGTAGCTGACGGCTATGCTGTTGTTGAACAGATGTATAAGGCATATCAGAATGAAGTGGTACTTCTTTCACAGGATATGAAGACAAAAAGAGAAGAGGCAATCATCGCCAAGGAAAAGGAGATGAAGGATCTTCAGAATAAATATTTTGGCATGGAAGGTGAGCTTTTCAAGAAAAGAGAAGAGCTGGTAAAACCAATACAGGATGAGATACTGAAAGCAATAAAAGAGATAGCCGTTGAAGGCAGCTATGCAGTTATCTTTGATACGGCAGCAGGAGGTAACGTCCTGTTTGCCAACCCAAAATACGATATCAGCGATCAGGTTCTGGAAAAATTAGGTTATAAAAATTAATTAATTACTTTTGCATTTATTCTTAAATAAAATTTAAAATGAAAAGATTTATTGGTATAGCGACATTGGTAATACTGATTGCATTCTCAGGACAGAATGCAATGGCTCAGAACCCGAAATTTGCTCATATTAACAGCGATGAGCTGATCCAGTTATTACCGGAATTTGACTCAGCCAATGTTAAGCTTGAAAAATTCCGTC
>CAYQBZ010000086.1:6371-10494 GCA_964415855.1 uncultured Rikenellaceae bacterium | reverse complement strand
CAATACAGGCAGGATAGTATCCGTGTTGCAGATTCAATAAGAACTGCCCAGGAACAGCTGATGGCTATTGAAAATGCCAGGATGGAAGCTGACCGCAAGGCGGAAGAGGAGAGACTGGCATGGGAGAAGAGATTCAGATATAATATTATAGTTGGTAGTTTCATAACACCTAAGTATGCTGCAGATTATGCTGAATTCTACAGGAAGCAGGGTTATGATACACGGATTCTTAAGATGAATGGGAGCAACTTTGAACTTGTTTCAGCTGAAGTTCATGACAATTTCAGCAAAGCGATGGCTCGCCTGAAGCAGTTTCAGGATACTGTTGATATTGATTCCTGGATGTATATAGTCAATTGATATACAGATAATTAATAATATATAACCTATACAGGGCAATGATCCATTTGCCCTTCTGAAAATTTTAATCCCGGAATATTATTTCTTCGCGGTCAGGTCCCACCGACACCATTGTTACAGGTATCCCGGTTTTTTCTTCGATGAATTCGATATAGCTTTTCAGTGCATCTGGCAGCTTATTAAATTCCCTTATCCCTGTAATGTCTTCACTCCATCCCTGCATCTCAGTATAGACTGGTTCAATGGGAGTACTGATATCATATGGTATCTCCCGACATTCTTTGCCCTTAACTTTATAACCGGTACATATTTTTATCTTTTTAAAGCCGGTAAGTACATCAGCCTTGGTCATGAACAGCCTGGTAGTGCCATTTAACATGATCGAGTACTTCAGGGCCGGTATGTCGAGCCATCCGCATCTTCGGGGACGGCCGGTAGTAGATCCGAACTCCTTGCCGGTATTTCGTAAAGCATTACCTGTCTCATCTTTTAGTTCGGTCGGGAAGGGTCCGCTGCCTACCCTTGTACAATAGGCCTTGAAGATCCCGAAGATATCACCGATTTTTTTTGGGGAAATTCCCAATCCTGTGCAAGCCCCGGCGCTTATAGTATTTGAGGATGTTACAAAAGGATATGATCCGAAGTCCACATCAAGCATTGTCCCCTGGGCACCCTCGGCAAGTATTCGCTTGCCTTCACCGATAAGACTGTTGACAAGGTATTCGGTATTCACAATCCTGAATTTTTTCATCACTTCGATACCTTCAAACCAGCCCTTTTCGTATTCTCCCAGATCGTATGTAAAATCATAACCCTTGAGGATATCCAGATGATTCCTTATATGATCATCATATAGCTCCCTGAAGTCTTTCCGGAGTATATCCCCGGCTCTCAGACCGTTTCGGCTCGCCTTATCGGTATATGCCGGGCCAATACCTTTTAAAGTCGATCCGATTTTAGTGTTGCCTTTATGAAGTTCATATGCGGCATCGAGTATCCTGTGGGTAGGAAGGATAAGATTCGCCCTCGTGGAAATAACCAGTCGGTTCGCTAGTTCGCCTACAGGCGGTCCAAGCTTTTCTATCTCCTGCATAAATACGGAAGGATCGATTACCAAACCGTTACCAATAATATTCAGTTTGCCAGGATGGAAAATTCCGGACGGTATCAGATGAAGTATATGTTTGAGATTATTAAACTCAAGGGAATGGCCGGCATTTGGTCCTCCCTGGAAACGGGCAACGATATCATATACGGGACTTAAAGCATCAACAATCTTCCCTTTTCCTTCATCACCCCACTGCAGTCCTAACAGTATGTCAATGTTCATATTAGATCAGATAAAATATTTTTTAAAACGCTTTACAATGTACGAAATAAATCAACTTAACAGCCATGGAATGATAGAATGTTAATAAAAGACAGGTACTGGAAACTGTCAAAGCGGATTACCTGGCGGAATACATCAGTCGAATAAATTAAGAATTAACCGGTAAAAAGCTTTAAGCGCGCATTAGGTTATTATTTATCAATTTAATATATTTGTATTTAACAGATAGGGATAGAATTAAATAGTAATCTAATACTTGACTATTATGAAAAAGATCTTTATATTATTAATCATCATGGGGATGATGTGCTCTGCCTTTGCCCAGGGGACTTCGACTGTTTCCACGGAGAAGAATGTACTTAAAGTAAATACCCTGGCTCTGCTACTTGGTACAGGATCAGTTTTTTATGAGCATCAGATAACCGATCTCACTTCTGCGCAGTTAGGAGTTGGCTACCTGAGCTATAAAATTTCGGATACAAAATTCAGTGGATTAATTCTCACACCGGAATTCAGGATATACCCGAGGAAGAATGCAATTGATGGTTTTTATATCGCCCCATATCTGCGTTATCAAAACTTCAGTGTTGAAAACAAAACAACTTCAGATAAGGGAACTTTTACCAATATGGGAGGCGGGCTGGCCTTCGGGAGGCAATGGATAACCGACTCAGGTTTTACTATGGACCTCTTTTTTGGCGGACATTATGGAAGTTCCAAAGTAAATGTAACCTCCGGTACCGACTCGTTTGATACAGATAAACTGGAAGGATTCAGGCCGAGACTGGGATTTTCCATCGGTTTTTCATTTTAGGACTTACTGTTCTTAACGGCTTATTGACAGAGCAGGATAGTCCAGCTGCGGATAAGGAGGAGAGTACAATACTGTCCTTATAAGGTTATTCTGTTAATTATCTTGTTTATTTTCTTTCAAGTGACCATAAATATATAAAGAATGGTACATTGGGGTGAAGCCGTGTAATTCGCCGGCTGTTTTTATGATCTCATGAATCCTGGGATCGCAGAATTCCGTTACTTTTCCCGTTTCAATATCAATAAGATGATCATGCTGGCCGCACTGATAAGCTCGTTCGAACTGTGCTATGTTCTTACCGAACTGGTGCTTTATAACAAGGTTGCAGTCGAGAAGCAGTTCAATGGTATTATAAAGTGTTGCCCTGCTGACCCTGTAATTTTTATTCTTCATGAATATGTAAAGTGACTCAATATCAAAATGACCTGAACGGGAATAGATCTCATCGAGTATTGCAAATCTTTCCGGAGTTTTCCTGTGAGCTTTCTTCTCAAGATATTCAATAAATATCTTTTTAACTGTAAGCCTTGTATCATCACTAATCATATTTGATCTAATTTAAAATAATTACAAAAATATGAATAATTATGTGATTTTAAAGTAATCCTGTTTCCTGAAGATTATTTAACGAAATCTTCAACCCTTTTGACATTATCGATACCCTTTAAATTGGAGATCTTAAGTATAAGGTTATTAAGGTCTTTTGTGTGATGGACAAAAAGGTCGATTGTCCCTTCGAAAATACTGTTACTGACGGATACATTAATATTCGTCATGTTTACTTTCAGCTCAGATGAGATTATATTGGTTATCTCATTCACCAGTCCAATCCTGTCTATTCCGGTCATACTTATCCTGGCAAGAAAAGACACCAGTTTATGAATTGTCCACTTGACGGCAATAATCCGGTTCCCTTCATTTGACATTATCCTGATAGCTACCGGACATTTTGGCTTATGTATAATTATAGCCCCCTCAGGTGAATGGTACCCTATAACCTCATCACCGGGGATAGGATTGCAGCACTTTGCTATTTCGTATGACTGCTCTGCATTATCTACATTTTCCCTGAGAAGAAATGGAGTACTTTTATCAATCTTCTCAGGTGGTGATACCATTTCCTTCTTCTCTTTTCTTGAGCCTATTGTTATTAAGTCCCAGTATTTTATAACGTTTTGTGCAGGACTTTTCCTGGCAAATTTTTTCAGGTTATTAAGATTTATCTTTCCAAGACCAATCCCGGAGTACAGTTCTTCTTTAGTCAAAACCTCATATGCCGGAAGCAGTCTTTCAAGGATTTCATTATTAGTCATCAGTCCCAGATCTTTAAGCCTGGAATCCAGTATTTCCATTCCCTTCTGGATACTGTCTTTTGATTCATTTCTAAGGGCATTTTTAATAGCCACTTTT
Source organism: uncultured Rikenellaceae bacterium (assembly GCA_964415855.1). Classification (GTDB taxonomy): domain Bacteria; phylum Bacteroidota; class Bacteroidia; order Bacteroidales; family VadinHA17; genus LD21. The sequence goes on along the minus strand of CAYQBZ010000086.1, from coordinate 6,580 downwards.
GCCTTGGAGGTCCTTACAAAAGAGAGCCATTCTTTTTCAGGTTTTGCTATATCGGAGGTAATGATTTCCACCTGGTCGCCACTCATAAGGGTGGCATTAATGGGATTGAGCTTATAATTGATCTTGGCGCCTATTGCCTTGTTTCCGATCTCAGTGTGAATCTCATATGCAAAGTCGAGTGCTGATGCTCCTTTCTGAAGACTTAGCAG
>CAYQBZ010000086.1:0-6361 GCA_964415855.1 uncultured Rikenellaceae bacterium | reverse complement strand
CTAACCACGAATCCTTTCGTAGTAAAGACCATTATTTCGGAAGAGAAGAGGTTCAATTTGAACTCATCAAGAAACTCGATAGGATCTTCGAGCGGATTCTCCAGCATGATCCTTATCTTTTTTATCCATTTGTCAAGCTCACTTTCAGCAGAGTCATCACCCTTATATTTCCAGTGAGCAGCATAGCCTCTTTCAGCGATCTCATCCATCCGTTTGCTCCTGATCTGCACCTCTACCCACTTACCTTCCGGTCCCATTACGGTCATATGCAGGGCTTCATAGCCATTTGGCTTGGGACGACTGACCCAGTCGCGAAGCCTGTCCGGCTTAGGCAGGTAAGAATCAGTGATTATCGAATATATGTTCCAGCACTGTGTTTTTTCAGGTATGCCTTCAACTGGTTCGAATACGATCCTTACAGCAAGAACATCAAAGATCTCTTCAAAAGGTACGCTCTTTGCCTGCATTTTCTTCCATATGGAGAAGATCGATTTTGGTCTTCCGCTTATGTTGAACTTGAAACCTTCTTCAATCAGTTTCTCAATTACAGGAAGTGAGAATTTATTTATAAGAGCAACATATTTTCTTTCACTGTGCTTCAGCTTGGCGGCAATCTCATCATATACCTGAGGCTGGCGGAACTTGAAGCTGAGGTCCTCCAGTTCACTTTTTATTGCATACAGTCCAAGGCGCTGGGCAAGAGGTGCATAGAGGAAGATTGTCTCGCCTGCCACTTTCATCTTTTTATGCTCGGGCATCGAATCAAGCGTCCTCATATTATGCAGGCGGTCTGCGATTTTTATAAGGATCACCCTTAGATCGTCAGAAATGGTAAGAAGCATTTTCCTGAAGTTCTCCGCCTGAAGTGATGAGGAGTTTTCCTTGTTATACGTTCCTGATATTTTTGTCAGGCCATCGATAAGGGAGGCTATCTTTGGATCAAAATCACGTTCAACATCCTCGAGAGAATATTCAGTATCTTCAACAACATCGTGCAGGAGAGCAACAACAATAGATTTTGCGCCAAGGCCAATTTCCTGGTTAACAATTTTAGCAACAGAAATGGGATGAATAATATAAGGCTCACCGGATTTTCTTCTCATATTCCAGTGAGCCTCATTTGCAATTTTAAATGCTTTGTCTATCAGCTCCCTGTCGCCCAGATTATTGCACCTGAGAATATTATTAACCAGTGAATCATATTCAGCCTGAATCCGGGCTTCATCCTCCTCATCAAAAAAATCCTTGTTCCCCATATATTAAGTAATACAGCACCTTGCGGTTCAACAAAGATAGCTTTTCCAGTTTAAACTTGAAATCGAGTCCATTAATTTCTTAACGGTTAGTGATAAGGGTAATGGTACCTGTCCTTGAAATACTTCTGCCGGAAGGAGTAGTTAGTTTTAAGAGCCATAAGCAGACTCCCCGGGGTACGGGTTCCCCACGCACGGTACCATCCCAGGCACTGTTAAAATCACGGGTTTCAAAGAGAACTTCCCCTCGCCTGCTACTTATTACAAGATGATAATCGACAGGTGTAAATGAAAGGACCGGACGAAAAAGATCGTTTATAAGATCATTATTGGGAGTAAACACATTTGGCACTGTAATATTTTCAACAGAAAAGGTGCATGCAACGGAAGATTTACTTATACCGTTTATACCATACGGATTTGCTGTTTCATAGGCATTTATAAAAAAACAAAGCTTATCACCTGTAACATCATACATTATTTCACTGTACCTTACAGTAACTGAAGTATCAGAAGACCCTATGGTCTCCCTTTCAGCAAAACCCTGACCTGTATCAATAAACAATCTGTAAGATGACACATTTCCCGACCAGCTCTCATATTTGTTCCACCTTAGCAGGAGCTCATCACCTGATGAGTCGAGTGTGAGAACAATATTTGAGGCAATATTTGAATATACGACAGGTATATTGCAATTGTTAATTGCTGAAAGCCTGTAATAATTTACAGCATTGATATCTGCCAGGTCGTCCCGGAAAGCGACTGATCCGTCAGTGGAATGAAGTTGTGCAATCTCTTCAAAATCACCTGTCTGTCCGCCTTTTCTTTCAAGCCTGAAATTCGTTATTTCCGAAAGCGGATCAACTGTAAACGATAATGATATGCCGTTTTCCGGATCCACAGCTGTCTGGTCAGCGTTGATCCAGTCCGGAGGACGTTGCATCTTTGTCGACAGGCATGCCATATTTGATGAAGAGTAAAGTCCTCCTTCCAGGTTAGCTCTCACTATAAAGCAATATTCGGCATCAGTTATGAAATTATTAATGGCATAGCTGGTCTGACCGGAACTGATATCAGCCAATTCGGTAAAATTCTCACCGTTTACCGATGAGAGCAGAGAATAGCCTGTAACAGCCTTTGGATAAGGATTATAACTATTCCAGGAGACAAGTATACTGCTATTGCACGTATCGACGGAGGCGCTTGTAAAGATTGTAGTGAGTGCATTGGAAAAAGGGCTTGTGCATTGTGGTAACCTCATAGCTGTCACAACATAAGACACATTATAGTATTTTGAAGAAGTATTGTTAAAAGTATAAAATGTCGCGGCAGGATTCCATATCGTATCTGCCGGGAATCCGTCGGGATCCCTGTATGTGTAAATAACGTAAGCTGCAATATCGGGTGACGGGCTCAGCGTCCATCTCAGCTCCGTGTCCCCGGTTTCAGGCTGAACAGATACAAATGTGAGGATTGGTGCAACGGGCGGATTGGTCTCGCAGTCGGATTGGGAAAATGCCTTAAGAGACCAGACACAAAAAAGCACAAGAACTAATATAAAATAATTGATTTTCATAAGGAACCAGCTGTGACCTGGTAAAATTCATTTATGTTATAATACGTCCGGACCAGCTCAATTATTTCATCAGGTTCTATAGTTTTTATCTTTTCTGCCAGCCTGTAATAGTATCTGTTATCCAGGCCGAATTCCCATGCCGATTTAAAGCTTTCAGCAAGTGCAAATGGTCCGTCGAACATCCTGAGCATTTCACCAGACATATAATTTCTGACTACAGACAACTCCTCCTTTTCAACCGGTACATCCTGGAGCAGCCTGATCTCCCTGTTGATCTCGTCGATGACTTTAGTCCGGTTAATGTTGCTTGCTTCGCATGAGATCATCAAATAGCCGGCCATATTTAGAGAGGAGACAGATGAGCTTATTCCGTATGTATAACCTTTGTCTTCCCGGATGTTTTTCATCAACCGTGAACTGAAGTATCCCCCGAGAATCGAGTTGACGATCTTTAGTCCATGGTAATCAGGGTGACATTTGTTAATTATTGATGAACCGATCCTTATAGCAGACTGGATGGAACCCGGCTTATCCACATGGATCTTCTTTCTCTTTTCGCCGGTTATAGGGTATTCGTCATACTGTGTGGAAGGATTTATTACCACTAAGTCTCCCAGGTGATGCTCCAGAAGTTCATATGTATTGTGAAGAAATCTGCCTGACATTATAATTGTCATATTATCAGGCGTATAGTATTTGCCATGAAATTCTGTTAGCATTTGTTTACTGATACTGTCAAAATCCTGTTCTGTAACAATTCGCCCGTACGGATGGTTTTTACCGAAAACAGATTCGAAGAATTTCTCAGATGCAAGGTTCTGTACCTTTTCCCTGTTCACTAAAAACCAGCGACGACGTTTTGTGATCAGAGAATTAAGTTCGGTTTCAGGAAAAACAGGGTGGAAAAGCATCTCACGGCACAATTCAAGTATTTTGCCGAGGTGTTTGTTCAGCAAAAAAAGTACTATGCCGGCACGATCCTTATCAACTGTCATGTTAAGGAATGCACCAAAATAATCGATTAATCTGTTTAACTCTTCGGAAGTGTAATTCGATGAACCCTCTGAGAGCATCATATTAGCAGTCGTTGCCTGGAGGGGAAATGTCTCCTTTGCCTGACCCGCCCGGAATGTGAATTCAAGACGTATTATATCTTCTGTACCTGCTTCAATTTTATAAACCGGTATTCCATTTTTAAGGTTAAATGTAACTGCTTCCGGAATGACAAGATTATCAGCAGGAAAAACCGGGGGTTGATTCCTCATGGGTTATAGATTACTTATTGTTACGGTTTGATTTATAATAGAGCGTGCTGCAGTTTGAAGGGACAAAATACCTCTCTGTTGCTTCGGCAACCATCTCCCGGGTTATTTTTCCGTACTGATCCGTCTCAGTATTAATCAGGTCAGGTTCGCCCAGCAGTTCATAATAAGAAAGGCTCATTGCTTTGTTAAGAATGTTTGTATTGGAAAAAACAGTTGACGATTCAAATTTATTCTTCACCTTATCCATCTCATCATCTATCCCCTCTGGTTCTGAGAGGCTCCGTATTACTTCGTTTACAGATTCTTCAGCATGTTCCACACTTATCCCCTGCATTAATTTGCCCTGTATTACGATGAGTCCGGGATCAATTTCTGAAGTCAGAAAGGCATTAATTTCACTGAACAATTTTTCCTTTCTTACCAGTTTTGTGTATAATCTGCCTGATTCACCTCCTGAAAGAAGATCAGTAATCAGGTCCAGGGTATAAAAATCAGTGCTCTTTCTTGGTGCGCTGTGCCAGACTTTATATAGGGCCGTTGCAGGGACATCTTTTTCAACCGTGCAATATCTCTCTTCCTTTTGTACAGGCTCCCAGGGAAGATCCCTGATCCTTATGCTTCTCCTTTCAACCTGACCGAACCATTTATCTGCAAGGAAAAATGCACTCTCGCTGTTGATATTTCCGGTAAGTGCAAGAATAGCATTATTCGGAGCATAATGGGTAAAGAAAAATGACTTGACCTTCTCAATATCAATGCGCTCAATATGGGTAATTTCTTTGCCGATGGCAGGCCATCTATAGGGATGTACATGATAGGCAAGCGGTCTCAACTGCAATATTGCATCCCCATAAGGCTGGTTAAGATATCTTTGCTTGAATTCCTCAATAACAACATTTTTCTGTGTACGGAGGTTTTTCTCCGAAAGATCGAGTGCCGTCATCCTGTCTGATTCAAGCCAGAAAGCTGTTTCGATATTCCTCGACGGGATAGTGATCCAGTAATTTGTGATATCATTATTTGTGAAGGCATTATTTTCCCCGCCGGCCATCTGGAGAGGAACATCATATTCAGGGATATTTGCGGATCCTCCGTACATCAGGTGTTCAAAAAGATGTGCCAGTCCTGTCATTTCCGGGTCCTCATCCTTTGAACCCACGTCGTATAAAATGTTGAGTGCAACGAGAGGTGTGGAATTATCTTCATGTACCAGTACCCTCAAGCCGTTACCGAGAGTGAACTTTGTATAGTTTATCATGGTAAGTACATATAATTCTGATGAAACAGGAGCTTATCCATGCGGCAAATTTAACAAGAGACAAACTTAAATAAAAAATAATGAAGCTTTAGTATTGTTTCTATATTTGCAGAGTTATGACCAGGGTACGTCTTCTAAGGAAGTTTTTTAAATACCGGTTTTTTAATATTGACCAGGTCAAGCTGGTATATTTCCTCAGTCTGGTTGTTGGTTTACTGAGCGCGTTTGCAGCTGCATTGCTTAAAAACACTATTCATTATACCCAGAAGGTTCTCACGGAAGGTATAACCGGCAGCTCGGGAAGCTACCTCTATCTGGCCTACCCGGTCATAGGCATGTTCATTACCCTGTTGTTCGTAAAGGTAGTGGTCAAAGACAACATTGGACATGGCATAAGCCGGATCCTTTATGCGATCTCGAAAAAGCGAAGCCATCTTAAAAGACACAACACATGGAGCTCAATTGTTGCAAGCACAATCACTATAGGATTTGGAGGATCGGTTGGTGCGGAAGCACCTATCGTATTGACAGGTTCGTCTATCGGATCGTACATAGGAAGATTTTTCAGGCTGAACTATAAGAACATCACACTTCTGACAGGTTGCGGTGCGGCAGGTGCAATATCAGGTATTTTTAAGGCACCGATAGCCGGTATTGTCTTCACCCTGGAAATACTTATGCTTGACCTTACTATTTCATCTATTGTCCCTTTGTTAATATCCTCCGTTACTGCAGCTACCGTGGCTTATTTTCTAATGGGCGACAAGGTTTTATTAACCTTTAACGTAAGTGAGGCTTTCAGTATTTCAAATATCCCGTGGTACATTCTGCTTGGAATTATTTCCGGTCTTATATCCCTTTATTTTTCAAGGCTGACAGGGAAATGTAGCTCACTCTGCGCAGGCTGAGCCTGAGCGTAGCGAAAGGCAACCGTCTCGCTTGAGTCATAAATGAGTAAACGTTGTTGAGCAAAGGGACACAACCGAGACGGTTGTGCTACATTCAGGTT
>CAYQBZ010000085.1:8733-10712 GCA_964415855.1 uncultured Rikenellaceae bacterium | reverse complement strand
TGGTCAGGTTGGCCACTGCCCCTGAAGGAAATTCCAGCTGGAAAGTGACCGTTTCAGGCACTTCCTTAAAGTATTCATTATCAGGCTGGTATTTTTGGGCCGTTGCACTAACGGGTTCCTCCTGCGTGGAATAGCGTGCGCCCTGTATGCAGTAAACACCCATATCCATCAGGGGTCCTCCACCGTAAGATCTTTTCAGTTTCCAGTTATCCTTTTTGTCGCGGGGCCATTTAAATCCTGCCGATGCGTGCACATAATCGATGTTGCCAAATTCCTTTTCCCTGCCCCACTTCATGATCTCCTGGGTGGTAGGTTCAAACTGCATCCGGTAGCCGATAGAAAGGGCGACATTATTATCTTTGCAGGCATCGATCATCGCCTGGCAATCCTCTGCAGTAACCGCCATTGGCTTTTCGCAGATCACATGCTTGCCTGCTTTAGCCGCCCGTATGGTAAATTCCTTATGCATAGAGTTGGGCAGGACTACATAGATGATATCAATTGCGTCGTTTTTGGCTATCTCATCGAAATTTCCATAGTTATATATATTCCCCTTTGGGATATTGTACTTATCCATCCAGGTTTTCTCCTTCGCCGGGGTGCCTGTCACGATCCCTGCCAGGTAGCAATTTTCTGTTTCCTGTAAGGCCGGAGCCAGCAAATCGGTACTGTAATACCCCAGTCCCACCAGCGCGATTCCCAGCTTATCTTTTCCCTGTTTAGCAAGCAGCAGTTTTGATGAGTTTGCCAGTAACCCGGTGCCTGCGGCCAGTCCCCCTGTCAAAAGGGCAGATTGCTTTAAGAATGAACGTCTTGAGGTAATCATAATGATTGTTTTTACGGTCTGTTTAAAGTTAACTTTTTTTGTTTAAACCCTTGTCAGCTTTAAAAATTCCCCTATATTTGCACCTCCAATTTTGATAAAACTGGTTGGCAAAAACATGGTCCGTTCGTCTAGGGGTTAGGACGCCAGGTTTTCATCCTGGTAACAGGGGTTCGATTCCCCTACGGACTACGATAAAATTGATAGCCCTGGTTCAAATATGAGCCAGGGTTTTTTATTAGAACTATTAGAAACTATAATACCAGATGGGACCAGGGTTCGATTCCCCGTCGGACTACGGACTACTACTTTAAATGCCTGACAATCTGGCATTTATTTTATATTTCCTCAAATATTATATGCTTCCGTAAACGGGAAATTACAACCCAATTTTTAGATTCTAATTAAGACTGAATTTTATCAAAAGGATGTTAAGAAAAGCGACATACTTTGAAAAATAGCATGCAGTCTAATTAATAATAATAATCTTCCTTCGTCCTTTTCAATGCTTCAAAGTTTAATGCAAAAGTACCGGAAGCTTTCATTAGCGTACACCTTGCTTTACATGATTTAAATAATAAGTATTTTTACGGGGCACTTCTGCAACGGGCATTAGAATGGACCTGCAGTAAATTGAGAAGAAATAAGATCTGAATATGAACCAATTTTCTACATTCGAAAAGGTCAAACTATTCAGAATCCTTTTCAAAGGCAGAGAAGATGTATTTGCCATCTATTGGGAAAAAGGCAAGAAAAAGGGATATATGCCTGCATACCAGTATGACCCGTATATGTACCGTCTTCATGCATATAAGGGTGGTACTTTTAATGACTATATAGACAAAACAATCCTTCCATTTACGAATAAACAGGTCATTAAGCATCTCAAGGGTGAGCAGTTAATCGGTATCTATCCGTTACTGGCTGATAACAGCTCCTGGCTGATTGCAGCAGATTTCGACAAAGAAAAATGGGCAGTGGATTGCCATAACTTCATCAATACCCTTAAAGAAAAAGAAATCCCAGCTTATCTTGAACGATCCCGTTCGGGAAAAGGAGGACATGTATGGATATTTTTCGATCAGCCCTACCCGGCATTTAAAAGCAGGAAAATCATTAATGCATTACTCACGCAGGCAGGAATTATTTCGGTTTT
>CAYQBZ010000085.1:0-8723 GCA_964415855.1 uncultured Rikenellaceae bacterium | reverse complement strand
AGTTTCGACAGGCTGTTCCCGAATCAGGATTATCATTCCGGCAAAGGATTAGGTAACCTGATAGCTTTACCTTTGCATAAACCTGCACTGGAAAAGGGGAATAGTTGCTTTATTGATGAGCAATTAAGGCCTTATCCGGACCAGTGGAACTTTCTGTCATCTATTCAAAGAGTGCAGATTTCCCATCTTGATAAAATTTTCCAAACACTTCACCTACCCGACCATCCTGCTTCAACACCTACCATGTACCATCCGGACAAACTTCAAATAAAACTTGACCATTCAATTCATCTCAACCGCACTGGAATAACACCAGGACTGATTAATTTCCTGAAGGCAAATCTCAATATTGCAAATACTGAATACTTCATAAAAAAAAAGACAAGTAGAAGTACCTGGGGAACAAAGCAGTATTTTAAGCTCATAGAGGAAAAAGAAAATGAAATTATTATTCCGAGAGGTTTTGCAGGAAAATTACTTCGATACTGTAAAAAGCAAAAAATTGATTATGAGTTTCTGGACGCAAGAGATAAAAATGAAAATGTAAATTTCTCGACTAATTTATGCCTCAGATCTCATCAAGAAAAAGCAGTAGAAGCATCCAAACGGAAAGAGTTTGGTGTTATAACTGCACCTTCAGGTTCCGGGAAAACCGTTATTGGATTAAAAATCATTGCTGAGAAGAAACAACCTGCCCTGATCATTGTACACAGGAAACAGCTGCTAGAGCAATGGATTGAACGGACCGAGGCATTCCTCGGTATACCTAAAAAAGAAATTGGCAGAATTGGAGCAGGACAAACCAGAACCGGGAAAGCTGTCACAATTGCCATGTTTCAGAGTTTAGGTAAATACATAGAAAAACAGGAAACGCAGGAATTTATCAGATCATTCGGAACCATTATCATTGACGAATGCCACCACATCCCTGCTGAAACATTCAGAAAAATCCAAATAATTGAAAAGTCTATTAAAATACCTATTGAACAACTTGATTTCAGGTATGGCGCAATAGCTTTTAAATATAATATCCCTGAAGTTGAAACGGAACTGGAATTTGAAATAGAAAACGATGAGATTAGGCCGGAATTTGACGTACTGAAACCATATTTTGCAAAAATGCTAAAATTAAGGACCGTGCCTGTCAATATCTATGCTGAGTTCAGGCATAATAAGCTGATCTCTCAAATAGCCAGCTCCGATAATCTGGAGCAGATCAACCGGGAAATTATCGAAAGTGCAAAATTCCGTTTTATTGAAAAAAGTATTGTCGCAAAACAGTATTCATCAGCGAATGAGAAAAGCCTTCTCGATTTGAATAATATTCAGGAAGGTCCTTTCTTATACAACACGGAAAAGGATCTGCTGAATGATCTGTTAAAGAACGAAAATGTCAAACATTACAGGCATTTGAGGTACTTAGCTTCAAAACACGATGGATCTGTTTTAAAGATCCGCTTTGTTCTGTCCCCTTTCTCATTTGTATTCCTGCTCAGCGGACATGAACAGTATCATATAATTCTGGAATCACTCGACACAGAAGAAGCCACCTATATCTGGCACATCGAAAAAAACACACAGAGGTTACCAGCAGGAATACATGTAGTTGATCAGGATCTTAATACAATAAGAAATCTGGGGCGACAACATTTTCTTGAGAATAATCCGAAAAATTTCAGCCGGATCATACATGACTATTCGGAAGAAAGAAAAGGTTTTGTTGTTTGGAAAGATATGCTGGAAGAAAGATTGGTTTAGCAGAAAATACAACAATGATTTTGATAATATCAAATTTATGACGTATATTGCATAACGTACTTTACGTAACGTACTTTACGTAAAAACCTCAGTCTATGAAAAAACTTCAAAATCCTTTCCTCCTGACAGGCTTTTACAGCAAGGAGTACTTCTGTGACAGAGAATCTGAAATGGAAGAACTGAAAGACCATTTCAAAAATGAAAGGAATGTCGTCTTATTCTCCTGGCGCAGAATTGGCAAAACTGCTCTCCTGAAGTACTTCCTGGCTGAGATTATCAAAAAAGGTGAAACCGAAACCCTATATATAGATTTACTTGGCACAAGAGATACGTCCACTGCTCTAAAAAGGATTTCACAGGCACTGTTTGAAAGCTTCGGGGAAACAGCATCTGGTATTTCGTCTGCATTTAAGAATCTGCTAAGTAAAACCGGAATGGAGTTAGGTTTTGATCCTGTCACAGGTGCACCAAAATTCAGTATAGGATTACATGGAACCAGTAATGTTGACAAGTCTCTGCATGCTATCGGCACATTTTTTTCAAGCAGGAAAAAGAAAACACTGATAATTCTCGATGAATTCCAGCAGGTTGCCGGGTTTTCAGACCAGGATGGAGAGGCTGTTTTCAGGTCATGGGTCCAGGCATTCCCCGGTATACGTTTTATATTCAGCGGAAGTCATAGAAATATGATGATCTCCATGTTCAGTGAGAAGAACAGACCCTTCTACAGGAGTACACAACTTATGCAGCTTGATCCGATTGACCTGGCATCATACAAGAATTTTATACGACTCCATTTTGAAAGCAATAAAAAATCCTACGATGAGAGTACTGTCGAGAAGATATATAGCTGGTGTCGTCAGCAAACCTACTGTATACAGCTTGTTTGTAATAAGATTTTCGGATCGTATGATGGTATGAATAAAGGGATCCTGCAAGATATATTTAATCAGATCCTTGACCAGGAGAGCCTGGTTTTCTCAGGCTACACAAAACTGTTAACCAATATGCAATGGAAGGTCCTGCTTGCTGTTGCTAAAGAAGAACCCCTGGTTAATCCCCTGGCAAATGAATTCATCAACCGTAATAAGCTTGGTGCTGCCAGCTCAGTAAGCACAGCATTAAAAATGCTTGCGAAAAATGAACTTGTAATCATCGATGAAAATAAATTTTATGTACACGATGTTTTGCTGGCAAGATGGCTACAGAGGTTGTAACACCAGATGGGATATTGATCTGTATTTGATAACAAAATCCATTATCAGCTGCTAACGCATGACATTTACTGATAAAGATTCCGCAGCAGTTATCGCGTCAAGGTTTATTAACCAGACTAACCGTCATGTGTTCCTGACCGGGAAAGCCGGTACCGGCAAAACAACTTTCCTGAAATATATAACTGAACATACCTTTAAAAAAACTATTGTTGCGGCACCCACGGGTATTGCAGCCATAAATGCCGGTGGAGTTACTCTTCATTCCCTGTTCCAGTTGCCTTTCGGATCATTTATCCCCTCGAATGATCTGACTACAGGAGACAATATCACGACAGAGTTGAATACCCGGCAATCCCTAATTAAAGACATTCGATTAAACAAATATAAGCGGAGCTTGCTGAATGAACTGGAACTGTTGATTATTGACGAAGTGAGTATGCTGCGTGCCGATTTGCTCGATGCCATAGATGCAGTATTACGCTATGTCAGAAGACAAAAAAACAGTCCCTTCGGCGGGATACAAATATTATTCATTGGAGACCTGCTGCAACTGCCACCTGTGGTACAGGACGAAGAACGGGATTATCTTGTCCCCTATTACCCCGGGCTGAATTTTTTTTACGCCAAAGCATTGCTGGATAATCCACCTTTGTATATTGAGCTGGAAAAAATTTACAGGCAGTCAGACAAACAATTCATTTCACTGCTAAACAACATTCGGGATAACGCCGTTACAAAAGAAGATATAGAATTATTGAACAGGTTCTATAAACCTTCATTCCGTGCTGATGCAAAGGAGGGTTACATTTACCTCACCACGCATAACCGTAAAGCCGACGAAATAAACAGATAGGCATTAAAAGATCTTCCGGGAAAATTGTACTCCTTTGATGCGAAAGTGGACGGGGATTTCAGTGATAATCTCTACCCTGTTGAATACACTTTAAAATTAAAAAAAGGGGCCCAGGTTATGTTCATTAAAAATGATCATACCGGGCAACAACGATATTTTAACGGGAAAATAGGTATTGTTAATGACCTTTCTGCCGACCGGATAGAAATCAGGTTTAATGACGGAACACCGCCTGCCCGGGCAGAACACTATCAGTGGGAAAATAAAAAATACAGTCTTAACAAAGAGACTCTTGAAATAGAAGAATCGGTAAAGGGTACATTTTTACATTATCCTCTTAAGCTGGCATGGGCAATCACTGTTCATAAAAGCCAGGGATTAACCTTTAAAAAAGCGATTATTGATGTTTCCGGGGCATTTGCTCCGGGACAAATATATGTAGCCCTTTCACGCCTTGTGTCCCTGGATGGATTGGTACTTACCGCACCGGTCCCGCTTTCCACTTTGCAAAAGGATGAAAACCTCGAAAAGTTTGCAAAAAGCAAAATAAACAGGGAGAAACTTAAAGAAGTACTAAATGAGGAAACGCATCAATTTATCGAAGACTTTGTATTAAAGTCTTTTAATTTCAACCTGTTACGGGATAAGCTGAATAACCATGCCGAAAGTTTCACCAAAGATGACAGGAAATCCATGAAACAAGAATATAAGGACTGGGCTTCGGAACTTAAGTCTGATTTTGAAGCGCAAAATAAGGTGGCTGACAGGTTTTCAGACCAAGTAAGAAAAATTATTGGCACAAAGCCCCCCGGTTATATCCAGGTATTGCATGTAAGGGTAAAAGCTGCAAAAATCTATTTCGTACCATTGATTGAAAATTTTATAAAACGGGTCAGGAGCCAGAAAAGGAAAGTTGACAAGCAAAAAAAACTGAAAGAATATCAGAACGAATTGAAGTATCTTGAATTCCTTTTTACCAAGCAGCTTCAGTCAATACATAAAACAGAAACACTTATCAATTCTGTCATTGATAATGCCGGGGTTTCAAAAAAACACGAATAAAAGGAAATTTATTTACACCTTTTTCAAAATATAATTTCTGTACTTACCTTTGAACATCACTGAACAACGTTTTATCTAATGCCAGGATCCGACAGCAGGAAAAAAATACCCTATTCCCGAAAACCAGAGGACCTGTCCCTGGATGAGTGGCAGGCAGAACTGAGGAAACAATTTGCCTCAGAGCAAAAGTTCAAATTTAAAAACATAGGTGATCATCCGTTCTATTCAGATTTTGAAGTTTTAAATCCGGAAACCGGCAAGACGTACAAAGTCTCCCTCAGGGATAGCATCAGTAGCTATAACTATTGCTCCTGTCCCGACTTCAAAGTAAATACACTCGGAACCTGCAAACATGTGGAATATGTCCTGTTGAAATTACTCAGGTACAAGAAGTACCAGAAGTATTACTCCAGACCCCAGGTAAATAATTACTCCTCTCTCAGTATTCTGTATGGTAATAAACGAGTGGTTCGCCTGAAAAAAGCCGATGACAGTATCAGATATACAGACCAGGACAAGTTTTTTGATAACCAGGGTTTTCTTTTCCCGGATATGGTCTGCAACCTGGATGATTTCATAAGAAGTGCAGTTAAAGCAGATCCTGCGTTCCGGGTTTATCCTGATGTATTTGAATATATCTCCCTTCACAAAATGAACATGGACCGGAATGACAGGCTGATGGATATCTTTCCTGACGGGCCGGGCAGCAAGATCTTTGATAACCTGGTCAGAACAAGGCTTTATCCCTATCAGAAAGAGGGTATAATCAATGTTGTCAAGGCTGGCAGAGTATTGCTTGCTGATGACATGGGACTCGGAAAAACCATTCAGGCTATTGCTGCTGTTGAAATTTTTGCCAGGTATTTTAATGTGAATAAGGTACTGGTAATTTGCCCCACCTCTTTAAAATACCAGTGGAAAGCAGAGATCCGGAAATTTTCGGGAAGGAATGCCTGTATCGTTGAAGGATTAGTCCACAAAAGAAAAGATCTGTACAAACAGGATAATTTTTATAAGATCATCAGCTACGGCATTGTCCGCAATGACACAAACCTGATTAATGAATGGAAGGCGGACCTTGTCATTATGGATGAGGCACAGAGAATCAAGAACTGGAAAACACAAACGGCAAAAGCGGTTAAGAAAATCAAATCAGAATATACAATCGTGACAACAGGCACACCCCTGGAGAACAGGATCGATGAACTGCATTCAATAGTGGAATACATTGATATGTATAAACTGGGTCCCTTGTTCCGGTTCCTTAACAACCACCAGGTCCTGGATGAACATGGAAAACTTATCGGTTATAAAAATCTCAGGACCATTAACAAGACACTGGAGGATATCCTGGTCAGGCGTACCAAAAATGAAATTGCAGATCAGCTTCCGGGAAGAATTGATAAGAATTTTTTTGTTGAGATGACTTCTGAACAAATGTCCGACCATAATAATTATTACGAGGTTGTGGCACGTCTGGCAAATAAATGGATCCGGCAGGGATACCTGAGCGAAGAAGAAAGGCAGAAGCTGCTTATCTGCCTGAATTGTATGCGCATGGTTGCCGATTCTACCTATATACTGAACACAAAAACCAATTCAGGCAACAAAATTGGTGAACTGAAGAGCCTGATCCGGGAAGTTACGGAAGAAAAAAGCAATAAACTGCTGATTTTCAGCCAGTGGAAGAAGATGTTTGACCTGTTGACCAGGGAACTTGACAACCTGGGTATGGATTATGTGTACCTGAATGGGGATATTCCTGCAAGACAACGCAAAGAGATCATTGAACGGTTTCAGAATGACCATGAATTGAAATTGTTCCTGTCCACCGACGCCGGGGGAGTGGGTGTAAATCTTCAGAGTGCGAATATCCTGGTCAATATAGACATACCCTGGAACCCGGCAGTGCTCGAGCAGCGTATCGGCAGGATCTACCGGCTTGGCCAGAAGAAGCATATTCAGGTATATAATTTTATCGCTGAGAGATCCATTGAGCACAGGATACTTTTTCTTCTTGATTTCAAGAAGAATGTATTCAAGGGAGTTCTGGATGATGGAGGTGAAGATACAGTAATGATCGAGGGATTCCTCCAGTCGGTTAAAGCCATGATTGATGTGGACATGGAAGATCCTGCTGAAAAGGAACCGGCTGATTATACCTTTGAGAAACCTTTCACCCAGGTAGCAGAAGCCAATGTTATGTATCAGGAAGATCAACATAACAATCCGGATCAATATTCAAAGAACCAGGGGCAGGATGGTGATCCCGATTTACCTGGGATCACGGTCGAAAGATCTGGAAAGGGGGTCTTATCCGGTTTCAGGTACAGATTGAAAAGATTGGCAAAACGGATTTCAAATTTCCTGACAGGAAATTAAAGAATAGAATCAGTGTACTGAAACTCGGGAACCAGTTTATTAACTGAAGATACTACTTTATATGCCTGATAAACAGGCTTTTATTTTATATTTCCTCAAATATTATATGCTTCCGTAAACGGGAAATTACAACCCAATTTTTAGATTCTAATTAAACATTTATCCAAATAACAAAATAATTATTTGTATTGCATTACATATTTTATTTATTATATTTGTATTCTAATACAATTTATTTATGTCATGCAGGATATATTTAATTACAGCAATGGTATAATCGAACAGGTTTCACTGGAGTTTAAGAGGTATTTATTTCACAGAATAAACTGGAATTCAAGACTGATTGAAATCCTGGGAGCAAGGGGTGTTGGAAAAACTACACTCATGCTCCAGAAAGCTAAACTTCTAAACAGTGAAGAACCAAATCAGGCAGCGTACATATCCCTTGATGATAAATTAATGTTCCATCAATCGATTGTTGATATTGCTGATGGTTTGGAAAAATACGGCGTGAAATACCTGTTTCTGGATGAAGTTCACAAATACCCGTCCAAACAAAAAGGATACGATTGGTCCGCTGAAATAAAAAATATATATGACAGGTATTCCAGCATTAATATTATCTATTCCGGAACATCTGTTCTTAAGATCTATAAAGGGCATGGTGATCTGAGTCGCCGGAAGAGTTCATACCGTCTTGCCGGCCTTTCCTTTCGTGAATACCTTGATCTTAACGGATCTCATAAATTCGGGGATTTCCAACTGGATGATCTTCTCAAAAGACACCAGGAAATCTCAGGCACAATAACAGAAAGAATAAAAATAATACCTCACCTCAGGGAATATCTCAAAACAGGATATTTCCCCTTTTATAAAGAAGATCCATCCGCTTATTTCACCAGGTTAAATAGCATCCTGAATGTAATTATTGAAACGGATATCCCGGCGGTTTCTGATATTTCATTTGAAACTTCCCTGAAATTAAAAAAATTGCTTGCGGCAATCGCTTCCACTGTCCCATACGTGCCAAATCTTTTAAAACTAAGGCAGAAACTATTTATATCAGACCAGCGTACATTGTTAAAATACCTTGATTTCCTGGAAAAAGCAGAAGTAATAAATACCCTGACGCAGAAGGCTAAAGGAAACAGAATAATGCAAAAACCTGATAAAATTTACCTCGGTAATACCAATTATTTCTATTGCCTTAATATGATGGGAGAAGAAATGGGTACGATCAGGGAAACATTTTTTTATTCACAATTAGTGGCCACTCACGATGTAAGATTACCTCAGGAAGGTGATTTCCTGGTAGATGGAAAATATACCTTCGAAATAGGAGGTAAAAGTAAAACATCAAAGCAGATCAAGGACTTAACCAATGCTTATATTGTCTCGGACGACATTGAAACAGGAGCTTTTAACCAGGTCCCGCTCTGGTTATTTGGTTT
>CAYQBZ010000084.1:0-10739 GCA_964415855.1 uncultured Rikenellaceae bacterium | reverse complement strand
AGTAATTCATCATCCCTTTCAGAAGGAATTCAATCGGATGCCCCGGATATGAATTTATAATATTGTTATAAACCTCCCGGGCTTCATCAAACTGCAGGTTATAAATAAGATCAATGTCTTCCCTGACCATGTTAAGGACCTTTTCATCCTGCAGTATCTGAGCCTTCACCGGAAGGAAGCAAAGAAATATGAATAGCCAGGTAAGTTTTATGATATTTCTTAAGGTCCTGTGCATTATGAGAAATCAAGAGCTTTAAAAATATTAGTATCGTTGCTTTGAGCCTTGCGATCCTGCACAAAACAAAGGCTTCATGGGCTGCGCAGGAGAGGTCGCCCATTAATAATTCTTTTTGTGCAATTTACCACATCTTATTTTCAATGACAAATTGCAGGGAATCCAGTTTCTGACCGGACCCTGAGAATAAGTTTTCCGGGAACTTGTAATAGTCACAAATATCCCAGAAAATATCTTTTGCCTGGAAGTAGTTGATCGACATCCCCGAAAGATAGGATAAGCGCATATTCCTGTCTGTATTAATCTGGGCATCAGCCATCCATGCCTTCAGGTTTTGCGCATTGCCCGCATAAGTACCCAGCAGTTCCTGTACACTATAAAATCCAACATCTTCAAGCGATTGCCTGACCATTCCATATTCAACACTGTTAAATTTCTTCTCCAGTTTTTCAATATTTATATGGATTGGTTCTGCCTGTCCAAAAAGTACTACGTCATAACCTTCTCCATAGTTGTCATTACTCCATATAATGCCATCCGGAAAGACCTTAAGGAAGGTACTTATCATGCTTTTAACCGATTCGAACGAGCTTCTGTATAATGGTACCCACAGCGACATGGATCCCCCTCTGTTCAGATGGGTCTTGCATATTTTAAAGAATTCCTCGGTATAGAGTGCTGCTGTACCTTTGGCCCATGGATCTATAGGATCAGAAGAAATAATATCGAACTTTTTATCAGATGTACTTATGTAATGACGTCCGTCGTCATATTCAAACTTAACGTTTTTACCGTTTACAGTATGTGGATTTTCATTGGCAATGCCATCAGCAATACCATAATTTTCGGTTGAGAACATCGGAGCCACAACCTTCGGAACAAGTGGTTCAATATCGCACACAACAATATTTTTCACATCAGGATTGGTAATGAAAGTCCCTGCCGTTATTCCTGCCCCACAGCCAACAATAAGAACCGATTCAGGATTATCTGTCAGGAGAGCTGTAATATGCCCTAGCATCCTTTGCAATCTCATATCCATCGGATCTGTTGCAGCCTGGACCTTCCCTATCGAGTGAAATTGCCTTACCCCTGTGATGAGCTGGGTAACCACAACGGATCCGTTCAGCCCTTCTCCGACATAAATCGGTGTTATGGAATCAGGTTCTCCCTGTATTATTGTTTTATCAACAAGCTCGTTGCTATAATTACCCATGTATCTGCCGTAAGCAACGGCGCTCCATGGGACTGTATGTATATCTCTTATAATAAGAGTCACAAGGATTGCAATTGCCAGTATTACTCCCGCGATACGCATGTTAATAAAGGATATGATCTTCCCTCCTTCCGAAGCCTGAGCTGTCTTCCGCGTATTTAAATAGTGTGTAAACATCAGTATTGCAGCAACAGATGAAATAACTACAAGCAGTTTCTGCGAAACAGCTGTTCCGAGAACAGGGATCCCAACAAGGCTGAAGACCAGTGAACCGGTAATTGCACCAATGGTATTTGCAGCATAGACTCCTCCGACCAGCCGGCCAGGATCCTGACCATATGATGCAAGAGCTGCAAGCGCAAGAGGAAAACTGGCTCCCCAGAATATGGCAGGCGGAAGGACAGCGAGGGTACAACTGGCAAGATCAATCTGAAACAAGGACCATGAGTTTGATATGCTTGAATAATCGAGGGATTTATATGGCAGCGCCCGGGTTATTATATATGATGTCCATGCGATAGCAAGTATCAGGATAAACTGGCAGATTCCCAGTACTAATCCTGGATCCTTGATTTTACTGCTCAGGTAAGCTCCTGATCCGCTGCCGATCCCGAGCCCGACAAGAAATGCGGCAAGGATAACTGAAAAAGTATAAACTGTCGATCCCAGCATAATTGACAGAAGACGGGTCCATATCACCTCAGCACCTAATGCTGCCATACCGGAAAGTCCGATTGCAATGAGTGCAACTTTCAGTTTAGCGGTACGTTTTTCGTCCTTAACCTTTCCCGGCTGATCGGGGCCGTATGAAGCAAACCGGGAGATCACTATCGCACTCAGGGCCACAAAGATATTTATACACAGGGCTATATAGGTAGCAATTGCCGAATCAAACACACGTAACAGGTAAAATCCTGCCAGAAGGCATCCTGTAACAGCTCCTAAAATATTTCCTCCATAGAAAAATCCCATCCAGGATACTCCTCCCGGAGTTGTCTCCACCCATCGCGATATAGCCGGGAGGGTTGCTCCCATAAGGATTGTGGGAGGAAGAAGACAGATGACAGCAATAAGTGATCTCAGTAAAACACTGCGGAACAGGCCATACCCTGCAATGCCGGTATATATGTTCCCAATAAGTGGCATCCCGAAGAGAATCAAAAGACCTGTCAGACCTATGACAAGCTCTAGAAGAGCATAGACGTTCAGGGGATGGCGTTTTATAGATATGAACCGGGGAAGCAAGAGGCTGCCAAGACACATGCCTCCCATAAAGGTACCAAGCAACACACCCAGCGATAAGGAGGTAAGTCCGACGACAAGCTGAAGCATTTGCAGCCATATGACCTCATAAATTAAAGCAGCACAGCCACTCCCTATGAATAAAAGAAAAATAAAAGGCAAAAACCGACCTGATCCAAAAGGTATTGAGTCTGATTTGAGATTCATGGCTGAACAGAGTATTAGTATATAATTTGTAAAACAAACAAAAATCTCCAGTTGGCCTTACCACAGCTGGTGGACTTTTTCCTTTATTAACTTATTATAAATATCATTCATCGCTGTAACCTGGTCAGATGTAAGGGCAGGCTGATCATATACAGACAGATTGGATAGCACATGATCTGTTTTTGAAGCACCCGGTATTATACAGCTCACCTCCTTAAAACCCAGTATCCATTGCAGTGCTACGGGCGCCAGGTTATTTATCCCGGGGAATAATGCCTTAAGTTCATTTACAGCCTTGAGCCCAAGCTCATAATCTATACCGGAGAAGGTCTCTCCTTTATCAAATGATGCACCTTCCCTGTTAAAATTACGGTGGTCGTTTGCCTCAAATACTGTTCCCTGGTTATACAGACCTGTAAGAAGACCACTTGCCAGGGGTACTCTTACAATAATTCCTGTGTTATGACGTACCGCTTCCCTGAAAAAAAGTTCTGCCGGCCGCTGGCGGAAGAGGTTAAATATGATCTGGACGGTAGCTACACCAGGAAATTCCATCGCTTTTATGGCTTCTTCCACCTTTTGCACACTAACTCCCAGGTTCTGTATCTTACCCTGCACCTTCAACCTTTCAAAGGTCCCAAATATCTCCGGTCTGTAATAAACCTCCGTTGGCGGACAGTGAAGCTGGATCAGATCAAGGGTTTCAAGGCCGGATCGCTTAAGACTATCCTCAACAAACCTCTGCAAGATAGCAGGCTGATATCCTTCATTTATATGAGGAGATATCTGACGTCCGCATTTTGTGGCAACATATACTTTCCCCGTATGTGAACGTACAACCCTGCCAACAGCTCTTTCACTCAATCCATTACTGTATACATCAGCCGTATCGATGAAGTTAACACCCTTATCTATAGCTGTGTTTAAAATTAGATCGGCATTCTTACTGTCAAACGGTGAGCCCCACTTCCCTCCCACCTGCCATGTCCCCAGAGAGATCTCAGATACCTTGAATCCTGTTTTACCTAATAGTCTGTAATTCATAAAGTATATATTGGGTTCAGGCCAAAAATACAAAAAATACGGGGTGTTTGGTGGTGACTGATAATTAAGAAATCATATTTGATAATATTTTGTCTATATTGCATAGAATCAGTCAGGTTAAGTTATTATCAGCTTGTGGCTTAAGATGCGATAGAGCTATCCGGTCTCTGAAATAACAGCCCCTATCTCAACCAGGGAAGCCTGATAAAACTATAAGACAGGCCACTGATAAAATGATCGATGCCCAGAAAATGACTATTCTTATGTTTCAGATATATTAAGTTTTAATTTTAATAACTTTAACCCAGTCTAACCAGTTTAACTGAGTTCTGAAGCATAAAAAAATGAATAATAATTTCCATAAGAGGATACGTAAGGATCAAAATTGGGGACTTGAAACGGGTTCTATCAGTCGCCGGCGTTTTGTTAAGGTAACCGGTATTACGGCACTTGGTATATCCACTTTCGGACTTCCGGATCCAGTTAAGACTCATGTTGCGATTATTGCAGACCCTGCAGATCCTGTCGCCGGATCATCGCCGGCAGGATGGGCAATGGATGAGCTGGAGAAATCGCTGGTTTCCAAAAAGATTGATGTAATAAGATACCGAAAGATATCAGAGGCCGGAAGAGGAAGCCTGATAATCCTCGCAGCGGGTTCAGATTCTTCTTCATGCAGGCAACTGCTTAAAAAAGCCGGGACAAAGATACCTGCTGTCGCTGAAGCTCTGGGTATGATACCGGTAGTATCTGGCAGGAAACAGGTCCTGCTGGTCAGTGGTTTCGACATACGCGGACTGGTCTATGCATTGCTTGAGCTTGCTGACCGTGTTCAAAACTCAACATCTCCTATTGATTCACTTAAAATCCAAAATCCGGTAATTGAAAAGCCTGCAAACAGGATCCGTAGTCTCAACAGGTTATTTGTAAGTGATGTTGAGGATAAGCCGTGGTATAACGACCGTGAGATGTGGCCCCAATATCTTACTATGCTGGCCACACAGCGCTTTAACCGTTTTAATCTCAGTTTTGGGATCGGTTACGATTTCCTGGAAAATGTAACCGACGGTTATTTCCTTTTTGCCTACCCTTTCCTTTTATCCGTCCCGGGATATAATGTAAGAGTTCCTCAACTACCTGATTCAGAACGTGATAACAATCTTGCGATGCTGAGGTATATAAGTGAGCAGACTGTTGCCAGGGGTTTGCAATTTCAGCTCGGGATATGGATGCATGGTTATGAATGGATAAACAGCCCTGACCCTAATTACACTATAGAAGGTCTTACAAAGGAAACACATGGCGTATATTGCAGGGATGCTGTCAGAGCACTTTTACAGGCCTGTCCTGCCATCAGCGGTATAACTTTTCGCGTCCATGGCGAAAGCGGAGTAACAGAGGGCAGTTATGATTTCTGGAAAACTATATTTAACGGGGTTGCTACCTGTGGCCGTATTGTTGAGATAGATATGCATGCAAAGGGTATGGACCAGAATATGATAGATGCTGCTGTTGCAACAGGACTTCCGGTCAATATCTCTCCCAAATACTGGGCAGAGCACCTCGGGATGCCGTATCACCAGACTGATATCCGGTCACTTGAAATTCCAAAACAGGGACAGAAGGCAAGCGGATTAATGAATCTCAGTTCCGGCTCGCGCAGCTTCACCAGATACGGTTATGGTGATCTTTTAAAGGAAGACAGATCCTACGGAGTCTTATACAGGATATGGCCTGGTACACAACGTCTTTTGCTGTGGGGCGATCCGGCGATTTCAGCTGCTCATTCAAGGGCCTTCAGCTTTTGCGGCAGCACAGGAGTTGAAATGATGGAACCACTGTCATTTAAGGGTCGAAGGGGATCAGGAATTGCCGGAGACCGGTGCGGATACTCAGATACCTCACTGAGACCGCACTGGGACTGGCAGAAGTATCTTTACCCCCTCAGGATATTCGGAAGACTGACTTACAATCCTGATACCGAACCGGATGTGTGGCGCCGTTACCTGAACAGGCAGTTTGGTGAAGGGGCACGGGCCCTTGAATTAGCGCTCTCAGAAGCTACTCCTGTACTTCCCATTGTCCTGACAACTCATTGTGCCTCTGCAGGGAATAATACATATTGGCCGGAAATGTATCTTAACCAGTCAATTGCTGATCCAGGGAAAAGGAATCCTTATTATGACACTCCATCCCCCAGGATCTTTGGCAATGTCAGCCCGGCCGATCCGCAAATGTTTCTCCGGATAAACGATTTTGTAAAAGAGCTGTTAAGCGGTGAACGCAGTGGTAAATATACACCTGTAGAATATGCACAATGGATTGAAGATTATGCTGATGCCGCTTCAGGATACCTCAAGGAAGCAGAATCGCTGGTAGCGGATAAAAAGAATCCTGAGTACCGCAGATTGTCGATTGATCTTGCTATGGTAGCCGGATTAGGTCGTTTTTTTGGTGCCAAATTCCGGGCCGGAGTACTTTATGGAATATTTGAACAAAGCGGTGACCGGACTGCCCTTGAGGAATCCCTGAAATATTACAGGAAAGCAAGGAGCAACTGGTTCGGGATTGCATCACTCTCCAGAGATATTTATCAGACTGATATTACTATAGGTGAAAGTGAAGTGATACGTGGTCACTGGATAAAAAGGCTGCCTGCCATTGATGAGGATATTGACTTTATGGCGGATATACTGGAAAGGACAAAAACTGATGATAAGATCCGTGCCGATAATGTAGAAATGGCAATAAAGGAAGCTAAAAGCCTCCCCGTTCGTCAAGCTATGGTCTGCTCACATATCCCGCCCGGAAAGTACCAGGCAGGAAAATCGCTGAATATCGAACTGTCCTTTAAAACAATGCCACGATCAGCACTGTTATATTATCGTCATGTTAATCATGCGGAGCGGTTTGAATCACTGGAGATGAAGGTTTCAGGCAACAGCTACCTGGCATCTGTTCCTGAAGAATACACGGTTTCAGAATATCCCATTCAATATTACTTTGAATTGAGAAACGGACCAGGATCAGCATGGATGTACCCTGGCTTCAGTAAGGCCCTGACCAACCAGCCTTATTTCGTTGTCAGAAGAGAAAGGTATTTATGAGATAGAAACCTGGCAGATTAAAGTACTTTAACCATGTTCTTTTTATAAATTTGACTCATATTAAATTTAAACTGGAATGAAAATAAATAACAATGAAGAGATACCCGCTGCCGAAGTACAAATGGAAGGAGCGAAAGATGTTAAAATGAAGATACTCATTGGTCCCGGTGATGGATCAGAAAATATAATAATGAGGCATTTTATCATTGCTCCTGGCGGCAATACACCCTATCATCAGCATAATTATGAACATGTGGTAAAGATCGAGAACAACAAAGGGGTCCTGGTGGATGAAAACGGGTTTGAACATGAGATAAAAAGAGGACAAAGCGTTTTTGTAAGACCTAATGAAAAGCACCAGTTCAGGAATCCTTTCGGCGAAATCCTTGAGTTTACCTGCACAATCCCCAATCCGGATAAGAAATAGTCTTCTTCTTTGTGCTCCGGATCTGAAAATTTACCAGCTGAGATATGTGTGTAATGCCATCTGTTTTCTACCTTCTGAAATACCTTTTTTTCCTGTTGGTCTTTCTTCCCTTATCGGATACACGTGTTTTCACTTCCCATGACGGGACCGGGCCTAATTCAGTCTTTGGCTGAAGCTTCGGGATCTCATATTTAATTAATTTTTCAATCTTATTAAACTTGTATATCTCCCTTTTCGTGACAAGAGTAATGGCTTCACCCCTTGCATTTATGCGCGCCGTTCTTCCAACACGATGAACATAGTCCTCTGCATCGTGAGGAACATCGTAATTGATGACAAGGTTAATATCCTTGATATCTATGCCACGGCTCATTACATCAGTTGCAACAAGAATACGGATCTGCCTCGACCTGAAATCCCTCAGGACTTCTTCACGTTTGTCCTGGTCGAGGTTGGAAGAAATTCCCTGAGCCTGAAAACCATTCCTCCTCAGGACCCGGACAATATCAGTTATCTTGCTTTTTGTGGATGTGAATATTATGATGCTTTCATAATGCTTCCGTTCGGCGAGTATCTGTTTCAGTAATTGTGTCTTCTGCTCCTCAAATATCAGAAAAGCCTTCTGGTCAACACTCTCGACTGTGGTAGAAACGGCTAAGGATATCTCAACCGGGTTGTACAGGATCTTCTGGGCGAGTTGCCGGATACTGTAAGGCATTGTTGCACTAAACATTAAAGTCTGGCGCTTTGCGGGCAGATTGGAGATAATTGTCTGTATATCATCAATGAATCCCATATCCAGCATCCTGTCAGCTTCATCCAGGATCAGGTGCTTCAGCTTACTGAAATCAATATTGCCCATTTTTATATGCGATAGCAGTTTCCCGGGAGTCGCGATAATAATATCCGTTCCCCTCTTAAGGGCTTGTTTTTGCTCCTCCCAGTCAAGCCCGTCACCTCCTCCATAAACAGCAACCGATCCGGCAGGAACAAAATAGGAAAAGCCCTGTATCTGCTGCTCGATCTGGATTGCCAGCTCTCTTGTCGGAACGATAATCAGGGTATCTATGGTACTCTCTTTCTTGCCAGCCAGCTTATTTAGCACAGGCAGAACAAATGCACCCGTCTTACCTGTACCTGTCTGTGCACAGGCAATCAGGTCCCTGCCCTCCAGGATAACCGGGATGACTTGTTCCTGAACCTGGGTGGCCGTTTCAAAGCCCATGTATGATATGGCTTCCAGTAATTGATCCTCAAGCCTGAGTTCTGTAAATTTCATATAATTTTGAAGTGACCTGGCCTTATAATCTCTTATTCACTTATTTCCTGTTCGTCCTGTGGTATTGAATCCGCAAAAGTAATAATATTTAACCGGTAAAATACATCAACCTGTCATCCTGCCAGCATAAATTTACAATTTATATTAATAACAGGTATTATTAAGTGCCATGTCCATGCTGTTAGCCGGATCGCAACAGGTAAAAGCTCCCTTGATATTACTGATTGATATTCAGGCTTATATAGAGTTTTACATATAAATTAAAATTAGGTTTATATTAAATCCTTGTGTATATTTGTACAAGACACAGCACAAAAAGCTTTAATCAATCAGGTACTTGATAACAGGTTCTCAATGAACCAAATCACTGTAATCAAAGAGATAATCATGACTAAAAGAAGGGATTTTATCAAAAAAAGCATAATGGGTACTGCCGGTCTGGCAATCGGCGGGCTGGGATTCACTGCAAAATCATACTCTTCTATCATTGGCGCCAATGATGAAATTCGGCTGGCAGTTTTGGGAATGGGAAACCGGGGCCTGGGGTCTCATATTCCGGAATTCGGCAGTTTACCGGGCGTAAGGATAGCTGCTGTCTGCGATCCTGACCGCGAGAGACTGTCTGCGGGTTCACAAAAAGTATTGTCAGGCTTCAACTATAAACCTGCCGAGGTGGTTGATGTCCGCCAGCTGATGGACCGTAAGGATCTGGACGTTATTACAGTGGCCACAATGCAGTACTGGCATGCCTTGCCGACGATCTGGGCCTGCGAGACAGGACGGCACGTTTATGTTGAGAAACCTCTTGCCCACTTCATCTGGGAAGGGAGACAGATGGTAAATGCTTCGAGGAAATATGACAGGCTGGTACAGGTTGGTACACAGAGCAGGTCATACAAAGCTTATGAGCAACTTATCAAATGGCTCCGGGAGGGTCATCTTGGTCAGATCCTTTATATAACCTGTTTTGCAAGCAAACCAAGATATTCAGTTGGCAAACGCACAGAACCACTGCCAATACCTAAAACCCTCGATTACAACCTGTGGTGCGGACCTGCTGACAACGGACCTATTTACCGTGACAAGATACAGTATGACTGCAGTTTTACCTGGGATAAGGGCGATGGAGAGTCCGCCAACCAGGGTGTTCACCAGATTGATGATGCCCGCTGGATAATGGGGTACACAGGACTGCCACGACGGACTATGAGCATAGGAGGACGTTTCCTGTTCGACGATGCTGGAGATGTTCCCAATACACAGATAATCTGCTTTGATTATCCGGAAGCACCTATTCTGTATGTTTTCTATAACCTGCCAAAGTCGAAAGAGTACCTCACACCTGATAAGTGGACAACTCAACTGGACTTCAGGGGGCACAGAGGTGTTGGTATCTGCGTTCAGTGCGAAGGGGGATATGTCATCGGCACAAGTGAGGATGATCCGTCAATAACAGTTTATGACAGGGAAGGTATTAAAATACGTTCATTCTCGGGTGGTGAAAATCATTTTGCCAATTTCATCGGGGCCGTACGAAGCGGAAGACGCGAAGACCTGAATGCCGAGATCATCGAAGGACACAGATCAACCAATATCTGCCACGCAGGGAACATCTCATACCGGTTGGGAAAACCAGCCTCCGTATCCGAACAAAGAAGGCAGGTGGCTGATGGTGACATTGTCGCCTGGAAGGAGATGCACAGTAACTACGTGAAATATCTTAACGGACTGGGAGTAGATCCTGCAACATCCAGTGTAGGTCCCTGGCTGCAGTGTGATTCAGAACGGGAATGCATAAAGGATAATCTGAAGGCAAACGAGATAGTAAGAGGCTATTACAGGAAGGAGTTTGACGTACCTGAGATAGCCTGGTAGAAAGATACTGATTCAATACATTCATTATTAAGCCATTAAATAAACCGACGGAAACAGAACGATCACTCTGCCGGACATAACTAATCCTCGTGAACAAACAGAGCCGG
>CAYQBZ010000083.1:1910-10819 GCA_964415855.1 uncultured Rikenellaceae bacterium | reverse complement strand
AAAGTAGAAGATAACCTGGAAGAATTCACTCTGGTCACTCCGACTGAGCTGACATACTGGAGAGAACAAGTAAATTCTTTGGAGGATGAAACACATGGAGTGGTTGCTTCAATAGGTGGAACAGCACTTGGAGATATTGCCCTGGTCCCGGCAGTGGGATTGAAGAATCCTAAAGGTATTCGTGGCATCGAGGAATGGTATGTATCCACGCTAATAAGGGAGGATTTTATAAAGGAACTGTACCACAGGCAGACAGATATTGCCATTGAGAACCTTAAGCAGCTTTTTGATGTTATCAGCAATAAGATAGATGTTATTTTTATCTGTGGCACCGATTTTGGCACACAGAACTCAACCTTCTGCTCACCTGAAACGTACGACAGGGTGTGGTTACCCTATTATAAGAAGGTGAATGACTGGATCCATCTAAACACAAACTGGAAGACTTTCAAACATTCATGTGGCGCCGTCGAACCTTTGATGTCTCATTTTATTGACACAGGATTTGATATTATTAACCCGGTACAGATCAATGCTGCCGGAATGGATCCAAGGAAACTGAAAAAGAACTATGGTGAAAAGGTTGTTTTCTGGGGAGGTGGTGTGGATACGCAGGGTGTATTTGCCTTTGGGACACCGCAACAGGTAAAGGAACAAGTCAGGCGACAGTGTGATATACTGAACGATAACGGAGGTTTTGTATTCAACACGGTACATAATATACAGGCTAATGTGCCATTTGAAAATGTTATTGCGATGCTGGAAGCTTTGAGGGAGTTGTAGTTGGCGACCGTATGTCACTGCAACCCGGAGCGAATCGGAGTATCCGCGAAAGGAGGGAAAATAGTGGGAATAGAGCAAGGCAACATGAGGAATCGCATCAGTATGAAACTGAATAGTACTTATATAACTGATTACAACATATTTTATTAATTTACCAGCTATGAAAACAATCTCCGTTTTCTTATTAATAGTCTTTTTACTTTCTGTTCAGTGTAAACAGGATGTAAGACCTGTTTCAAAATATATAGCGGAACGAAGCGTTGAATCAGGCAGGCCTGCCGGTTTAATATTATCAGCATATGGGACCACGATGATAGCAAACGGCAAGGATGAAACTCTTATCAGGGCCTTTGTCACCGACAGTGCTGGCCGTGAGATAACATCCGCAGAACTGCCTCTTGAAATCAGCATCACGGGAGATGCAACCATTGCGGGTACCTCAGGTGGTGTGCCAGTTGAGTTTGACAGGACAGAGAATCTCAGACCTGCCTCCCATGAAATACATACTATACCGGCAGATGTTAAACTTCTTAAACCGACTGCAAAGCAGCTTTCATATGTTGCCGGGAGGGCAGGGAGAAGCATAGGTGCGGATATTTCATTTATCCCGCAGAGGGAAGCAGCAGGAATGACATTCGTGGAAAACGGTGAAGAAAAGGATGTTATGGAGATACTGAGGGATAATGGATTGAATTATATAAGGTTGCGCATCTTTGTGAATCCTGAAAATGAGAGAGGATATTCTCCCGGAAGAGGATTTTGCGGACTTCCCAATACTAAACAGATGGCTCTCAGGGCGAAAAATGCCGGTATGAAGCTGCTCCTCAATTTCCATTACAGCGATTACTGGGCCGATCCCCAGCAGCAGAACAAACCTCTTACCTGGCAGGATCTTGACTTTAATACGTTGTGCGATTCCGTAAGGAGCTACACAAAGCGGGTACTGCTTGAATTAAAGGCCCAGGGTACCCTCCCTGAGATGGTGCAGGTGGGGAACGAAATAAACCATGGGATGCTTTGGCCCGATGGGCATATAAGCAATCCTGACAATCTCGCTGAACTTCTTAAGGCCGGTGTTGAGGGGGTGAGAGAGGTCGATCCCTCAATAATAATTATGATGCATATAGCACTGGGAGGGCAGAACGATGAATCGGTGTTCTGGCTCGACAACATGATAGCTAGAGGTGTGGAGTTTGATATCCTAGGACTTTCATATTATCCCCAGTACCATTGCACCCTTGATGACCTGTGGTTCAATACCAACGACCTGGTAAAAAGATATAACAAGGATATTAACGTGGTTGAATATTCAACAGTGAAAGAGGAGATCCATGAGATCGTGTTCAGCTTTCCTGATAACCGGGGCGAGGGGACATTCATCTGGGAACCGCTTAACAGGTTCTTCAGCAGGAGCGACAGGGAGGTCACCGATGAACTCAGAAGTTACAGGGAATTGAACAGGATGTATCTTGGAGGGGAATAACTGAAAGTCAGCGCTTAAGTGATGGACAGAACCGTTAACTGGAATTTTCTTATAGCTATCTCGCTGGTTTCAGCCATGGGAGGGCTTCTTTTTGGTTACGACTGGGTTGTGATAGGAGGAGCGAAACCTTTTTATGAACCATATTTTAGCATAAGCGGTAATGCTGCTCTTCAGGGATGGGTAATGAGCTGTGCCCTGATCGGTTGTCTGGCCGGGGCTGTTTTATCAGGCTGGCTCAGTGACCGCTTTGGAAGAAAGAAGCTTCTTATACTTTCAGCAGCACTGTTTATTGCTGCTTCCCTGGGAACAGGTGCTGCAGGATCTTTAAATGCTTTTATCCTGTTCAGGATCCTTGGCGGAATTGGCATAGGGCTTGCTTCAAACCTGTCGCCGATGTATATAGCTGAAATAACTCCGGGTAATGTAAGGGGAGGTTTTGTTTCCATCAACCAGCTTACTATTGTAATCGGAATTCTTGCCGCACAGCTTATAAACTGGAGGATTACCAGACCGATCCCTCCCGGAGCAACCCTGGCCGACATACTTACATCCTGGAACGGTCAGATTGGATGGAGATGGATGTTCTATGCCTGTGCTGTTCCTGCATCTTTGTTTTTTATCATGATGTGGTTTGTCCCTGAAAGCCCCAGGTGGTTGTCGAGGAATAGTAAAAACGAACCGAAAGTACGTAAAATATTATCAAGGATAGGAGGAGGCGATTATGCCACTTCAGAGATGGCATCCATCAGCGAATCTCTGAAAGCGAGATCTGGTTTGCGCATCAGACATCTTTTAAAGCAACCAGGGATGTCCAGGTTACTTATCCTTGGTATAGTGCTGGCTGTATTTCAGCAATGGTGCGGGATCAATGTGATATTCAACTACGCCCAGGAGATATTTGCAAATGCGGGCTACAGTGTTTCTGACATACTCTTTAATATTGTAATTACAGGCAGTGTGAACCTGATATTCACTTTTGTCGGGATGTTCGCTGTTGACAGGCTGGGGAGGAAATCACTTATGCTGATTGGCTCCGGTGGACTCGCAGGGATTTATGCCATAATTGGCACAATGTACTTTATTCATCTCCAGGGACTTCCGTTATTGATTATGGTGGTTACGGCAATTGCCTGCTATGGCATGTCGCTGGCACCTGTCACATGGGTTGTTCTGTCGGAGATTTTCCCGAACAGTATCAGGGGAATAGCAATGTCAATTGCCACTTTCTCGCTCTGGAGCGCGTGCTTCATACTAACCTATACCTTCCCGCTGCTGAACAAATTGCTTAAAGCCTCAGGTACTTTCTGGCTGTATGGTATAATATGTATTTCAGGATTTCTGTTTATCCTGAACAGGTTACCGGAAACTAAAGGGAAATCACTGGAGGAGATTGAAAGAGAGCTTGCCAATGAATAATAGAAGTGGAGATCATGTGTATTAAGCCCCTGTAATCTCTTGAAATGTACCGAAATGAAATTTAAAGACATGGTTTATTATGAAAAGAATTAATCTAAGAATAGTACTGTTGCTTCTGGCAACTACTCTGTTCTGAAGATCTTTGATTACATGATATATCGTTTCCAGCAAAGAGGGATTTACATTGCCGATACGGATGTTCAGACCATAGAGCTTACAGACCTGAAAACAGGAAAATTGTTTTTGCTTCCAGAGCCATACCCGGGGTTTCTTCCTTTATAGTATACTGCTGAGAATTATGAACCATTTCGCTTATCTGAAGTGGAAAGGATTCAGCTGATCGTACCCGAGGAAGGAAATGAAGAGCTGCCGGGCTTTGAACTCAAAGCGATCACACTTATATAATTTTGAAGCTAAGGGATTATAAGACTGCGCAAATTTGCGTGCCATTGCGGATAGGATATATTATTCTAATTGTATAAATTGTAAAAGTAAAATCAAAATTCATCATCATGAGACTTAGAAACATTTTACCTGTTGTTTTCATAATAATATCTTTTAACCTCGGACTTGTCTCCGGACAGGGTACCGTAAGGATTGTGACCGGGTTTGATGAGGACTGGAAATTTTTCCCGGGGGATGCTGATAATGCTTCAGATCCTTACTTCAACGATGTTACCTGGAGGAGTCTCGACCTTCCTCACGACTGGAGCATTGAAGGGTCGGTATCTCAGGATGCGCCGGCCGGTGGATCGGGCGGCTATTATCCGACCGGCATAGGCTGGTACCGTAAGCATTTCTCTGTAAGCAGAAATGATACCAGGATGAATAATACAATTGTTTTTGACGGCGTTTATATGAACAGCGAGGTTTGGGTGAACGGGAAATATGTCGGGAAATATCCTTTCGGTTATAACAGTTTCTATTATGATCTCGACCCGTTCCTGAAGTCCGGGGCAAACGTAATTGCCGTTCGGGTCGATAACTCCAACCAGCCAGCCTCACGGTGGTATTCCGGGTCGGGGATATACAGGCATGTATGGATGGTAAGAACAAATCCCCTGCATATAGCACAATGGGGAGTCTGTCTTACCACTCCGGAGGTGTCAGAGACTGGCGCCATTGCCTCTGTAAATGTCAGCATTCAGAACTCTGCTTCAAAGGAGGAAAAGGCTACCCTGGTTTCAATTGCACTCGATGCAAACGGAAAGAATGTGGGACAGGCAGAATCTTCCTTTCAGATTCAGCCTGAACAGGAGGAATTGCTGAAGCAGCAGGTAAGGATATCTTCCCCTGAGTTGTGGTCCGTAGAGAATCCGGTTATGTATTCTATGGTAACCAGGATACTTGTCAACGGCAAAGCAGTTGATGAGCTGAATACTCCGTTTGGTATCCGGAAAATAGAATATGATGTTGATAAGGGCTTCCTTCTGAATGGTGTGAATGTCAAGATGAATGGAGTGTGCCTGCATCACGATGCAGGATGCCTTGGGTCAGCGGTCCCGGCCGGGGTATGGGAACGTCGCCTGCAGGTACTGAAGGATATGGGATGCAATGCCATACGCACCTCACATAACCCTGTTGCCCCTGAATTTCTCGATC
This sequence comes from uncultured Rikenellaceae bacterium, assembly GCA_964415855.1. Classification (GTDB taxonomy): domain Bacteria; phylum Bacteroidota; class Bacteroidia; order Bacteroidales; family VadinHA17; genus LD21. The sequence goes on along the minus strand of CAYQBZ010000083.1, from coordinate 5,535 downwards.
TGTGCGACAGGATGGGATTCCTTGTAATGGATGAGATCTTTGATGAGTGGAAAATTGGCAAGGTGCCATGGGGATATAATAAATATTTTGATGAGTGGGCAGGAAGAGATGTCGTTTCATTCATTCGCCGCGACAGGAACCACCCGTCTGTAGTAATGTGGAGTGCGGGCAATGAGATACGTGAACAGCCGGTTGAAGGTGGTGACAAAGTACTTAAGATGCTTATTGACATTTTCCATGCGGAAGATCCGACACGTCCGGTCACTGTCGGATGTGATAATATTGCTGCCGACGGAGGCCCTGCAAGACTTGAATTCCTTAACCTGCTCGATATTGTCGGGTATAACTATGTCGACCGCTGGCACGAACGCCGTGAACTGTTCTACAGTATTGACAGGCACGACCACCCGGAATGGAAAATGGTTGGAACTGAAAGCAGCTCGGCCGGAGGTGTGAGAGGCGGATACAGCCTCCTGTCCAGGACAGGAACAATGAGTCCCAACTACAACACAAGGATGATAAGGGCCGAACAGCTGTGGAAATTTGTCGCTGTCCATCCTTATGTTATCGGCGATTTCATGTGGACGGGAATAGATTACCTGGGAGAGGCACGGTGGCCCTCAAAAAGTTCAAACAGCGGAGTTATTGACCTCTGCGGTTTTCCCAAAGACGGGTATTACTTCTACCAGAGCCAGTGGACTGAGAGGCCCATGATTCACCTTTTCCCGCACTGGAACTGGGAAGGGAGCGAGGGACAGGTAATTCCAGTACTGGCATATTCAAACTGTGATGCTGTTGAATTGTTCCTGAATGGCAAATCCTATGGTGAGAAAAGGCTGGAATTTCCCCGGCAGGGTAATTCCGGGAGCTGGGCATCTTACGCATCTCAGCCTGTAAACGCAACAACTGCGGACCTGCACCTTTCATGGGATGTCCCGTATGAACCGGGGACGCTGAAAGCTGTAGGTAAGAAAAATGGTGAAATTGTCTGTACGGAGGTAGTGGAGACTACCGGTAAGCCTGCTGCAATGAGATTGATACCTGACAATAAGCAAATTAAGGCTAATAACCTGGATGTGGCCCACATCAGGATTGAGATAGTCGACGAAAAGGGGAATATAGTCCCTGTAGCTGACAATCTGATCAGGTATAAGTTCTCAGGCACTGGTAAGCTTTTAGGGCTTGAGAATGGAAATTCATCTGATCATGAGCCTTATAAATCAAACCAGAGAAGTGTATTCAACGGGCTGGGGTTAGCAATTGTACAGGCCGGCAAAAGTCCGGGTAAGATAAGCCTTACAGCCTCTTCAGATGGTATGAAAGATGTTACGGTAGAGATAGTGGTAGTAAAATAAAATTCAAATGAGAAACCTGCTTTGGGCAATAATCTTGCTTGCCGGATGCACTGTACAAAATCCTGATCCCAGGGAAAAACTGTCGCTAGCCGGCGAGTGGCAGTTCAGGATCGACTCCCTTGATCAGGGGATATTTAATGCATGGTATAATGATATATTTTCGGAGAATGTTACCCTGCCCGGCTCCATGGCTGAAAACGGAAAGGGCTATGAGGTTGGTTTAAATACAGATTGGACAGGTGACATAGTCGATAAGTCGTACTTTACCGACAGGAAATACGAAAAGTACCGTCAGCCCGGCAATATTAAGATCCCGTTCTGGCTGAAACCTGTAAAGTATTATAAAGGTGTTGCCTGGTACCGGAGAGAAGTGGATATTCCTGAAAGCTGGGATGGAAAGCACATAACATTGTTCCTTGAACGCTGCCACTGGGAGTCGAAAGTATATATAAACGGGCACCTGGCAGGGAGTGAGAACAGCCTTGCCGTACCCCACCAATACGATATTACGGGTCACCTGGTCCGAGGTAAGAATGTTATAACGATACGAATAGACAACAGTATCATAATCCCTGTCGGAGTAAATTCACACAGTATAAGCGATCATACCCAGTCAAACTGGAACGGCATCTCCGGGGAGATCAGTCTTAGGGCCACCTCAGCGGTATATGTGAGCGGCATATCTGTTTATCCCGACATTCTTACCAGCTCCGCAAAGGTGATAGTAGCTATTTCCAGTGCCGACAATGCTCCCTTTGAAGGGAAGCTTGAACTTGCAGCCGAAGGATTTAACATCGCAAAAAACAAGAGGCTGAAGAGGATGACATTGAAAGTTAATACTACAGCCGACAGGACCGAGTTCATACTTGATTACCCGATGGGAAAGAGATACAACAAGTGGAGTGAATTCAATACAGCATTGTACAGGATGTCTGCAAGTCTTTTCAGCTCCGGGAATGAGATTATTGACAGCAGGTCGGTTGATTTCGGGATGAGGGAGTTCAAGACCTCGGGTACCAGGTTTGAGGTAAACGGCAGACCTGTTTTCCTGAGGGGGACAACGGAATGCTGTATCTTTCCCCTTACAGGGTATCCGCCTTCAGATGTTGCCTCGTGGGAAAAAGTACTCCGGACCTGTAAGGATTACGGATTGAACCATATGCGTTTTCATTCATACTGCCCTCCTGAGGCTGCTTTTATTGCCGCCGACAGGCTGGGGATATATTTTCATGTTGAATGCAGCTCGTGGGCTAACCAGGGAAGCACAATCGGTGACGGCGGACCGCTCGATCAGTTCATTTATGATGAGAGTGAGAAGATTGTAAGAGAATATGGCAATCATCCTTCATTTTGCATGATGGCATACGGTAATGAGCCGGCAGGCAGAAATCACCGTCAGTTCCTGGGTGAATTTATTAACTACTGGAAAGCAAAGGATACAAGAAGAGTTTATACCTCCGCCGCGGGCTGGCCGATCATACCTGAAAATGATTACAATCTTGTTCCTGATCCGCGCATTCAGCATTGGGGAGAAGGGCTGAAGAGTATTATTAATGCTGAGGCCCCCCAGACAATGTTTGATTTCAGGGATTTCGTTTCAAAATATTCTGTACCGACAATAAGTCACGAGATAGGTCAGTGGTGTGTCTATCCCGATTTTAAAGAGATTGAAAAGTACACAGGAGTATTAAAACCTACGAATTTTGAAATATTCCGCGAGACTCTGCAAGATAATGATATGGGTGACCAGGCAGAGGATTTCCTGATGGCATCTGGTAAATTGCAGGTTATTTGCTATAAGGCTGATGTCGAGGCTGCACTCAGGACACCGGGATTTGCTGGATTTGAGATGCTGCAGCTTCACGATTTCCCCGGTCAGGGAACGGCACTGGTCGGGATACTCAACCCTTTTTTCGAGTCGAAGGGATATGTCACCCCGGAAGAATTCAGGATGTTCTGCAATGAGACGGTCCCGCTTGCAAGGATGAAAAAAGAGGTATTCAGCACGAGGGATACGTTTAAAGCAGATATCGAGATTGCAAATTTCGGAGAAGGACCTATACATAATGCTGAAATTTTATACCGTATCGTTGATGGCAATGGGCAACCTGTTTTAAGAGACAGCACAACGATGGAAGAAATTGGTATCGGGAACTGTATTCCAGCGGGATCAGTTTCAAAGACGCTCTCAGGATTCATGCATCCTCAGAAACTTACTCTTGAGGTAAGCATTAAGAACACGCCGTTCAGAAACAGCTGGGATTTCTGGG
>CAYQBZ010000083.1:0-1900 GCA_964415855.1 uncultured Rikenellaceae bacterium | reverse complement strand
CTTTTGCAGCATTTTCCGGATTAACAGTCAAGAGCGGAGCAACTACCAATATCCTGCTGATAATGAACCATAGTGAATTGACCCAGGGATTTGGAATTAAAGCTTATGTTAATACAGGTAATGTTATGGTGACTGATAATCTGGGTAAGGATGCCGTGACAAACCTTGAAAAGGGTGGCAGGGTACTTCTTCTGACTTACGGAAAGGTAGGAAAAGATAAGGGAGCACAGGTTGCAGTAGGATTTTCAAGTATTTTCTGGAACACTGCCTGGACCAGAAACCAGCCTCCCCATACGCTTGGTATTCTGGTTGATCCCGGGAATCCTCTTTTTAAAGACTTCCCGACCGAATATCACAGTAACTGGCAGTGGTGGGATCCTGTATCACATTCGCAGGCAATGATACTCGATGGATTTCCGGCTACCCTAAGGCCTCTGATACAACCAATAGACACATGGTTTGAAAATCGCAGGCTGGCCCTGTCATTTGAAGCAAAGGTAAACGGAGGTAAGTTGCTGGTATGCAGCGTTGATCTGCTGAATTTAACAAAGGACAGACTGGTCTCAATGCAGCTATTAAGTTCGATACTTAATTATATGAACAGCGGAGACTTCAACCCGGAGGTTGAGGTAGATATTGACATGATCAGGGATCTTGTGAGGAATTAGGATCATCTCCTCAGGCCAGTTGCAGTTCAACTTTCCTGCCGACAACCGATAGGTTTTCCATGAGCATCTCTTCTGTGGTTATTCCGGAGACAACTGCCGAAAGATCAGGGTTTTGCAGGGCCCATAGATATGCCTTGGGCTGCAGTTTCATCTCTTCCGGGATGATCTGGTTCAGCTTCCGGATCCTCCACTCGGGAACGGGAACCTGTTTCGGATCATAGGGTGTCGCCACAGCCATGGCAGCTTTCATTGATATCAGTCCTATACCCTTTTCCCTTGCTTTTTTAAGAATATGATCGAGGTATCCGTTATTTATAACGTTGTAAGCAAGCATTATTACATCGAAATAATTAAGGTCCATAGCGGTGTTAAGAAGATCCGCCATTCCATGATGCGTAGAAAATCCGAGAAACCTTACCTTACCCTGCTTTTTTAGTTCCCGGAAGGTTTCAATGATGGCCCTGTTCTTAATTTCCAGGGGACTTGCTGCAGAATGCGGGCAGTGCAGGACATCAACATAATCAGTCCCCATCCTTTTGAGCGATTCCTCCACGGTGGCGGTTATAAGTTTTCCGAATTCCGGGCTTCCTTCAACTCTTTCGCCATATTCTTCCATCATGGCATCACTGAGGAACACTCCATCGAGCTGACGTGGCTGGTTGGGCCAATAGACCATAAAGTAACCAGGCTTCTCAATGCCACAGTCTTTACGAAGCTGGTTGGCCTTCTGTTGTAATGCCTCTTGTTTTGTTGCAGGTAATGTGTCGAAGATCTCTCGATAGAGCCTGTTCCTCAAGCCGGGGAGAGGACTTAATTTAGTGGCAATAAATACGTTGTTACGTTTCGAAGGAGTGTTCAGAACCTTTCCAAGGGATGTTTCGGCAGCTCCTCTTCCATACTGGGGAGCGGTATCGTAATAGTTGACCCCTCTCTCCATGGCAACCTCAAGGGGTCTTACATTTTCCGGTGTGATCCTTTCTGTTCCAAAAACCAGCTCCGATACCATAAGTCCTGTTCTTCCAAGCTGCCTGTATGTCATTCCTGCCTGTTTATTCCTCCATTCCGGTGTTACAGATTGGGTAAGCTGATCGGAAAAATTCATCGGTTCGGTTGCTTCAGAACTAAAAGAACCTTTCAGAAATGGTATTGATAAGACGGCCAGTGATCCCTTTTGTATGAATTCACGGCGTCCTAAATCCTGGTTTTTCTTCTTTTTTCCCATGATGATAGTA
>CAYQBZ010000082.1:0-10880 GCA_964415855.1 uncultured Rikenellaceae bacterium | reverse complement strand
GCTCTTTCAAACTGTGGAGGCTGCTTAACCTTCCTGCCTCCGTTTGGCACCCCTACAAGCACGTCCTGTCCATAAACATACGGATTAACCTGGTCAGGATTATCAACAGCTTTAATTAGTATCGGATTATCCGGCTGGAAAGCTATAAAATCAAGAATCACTCCACCGTATTTTATACCCACTCCTGTTGCTGCCGGGTATCCGTGAACTGAACGGTATTTATGATAGTTCTCGCTCCTTACTTCATTGAATATCTGATAGTTCTGGATACCGTCCCTGATCTCAAGTATATTACCTATATAATTCCACTGACGTATTATGTTATTAAATGACATGCCTTCGGCCTCAAGGACTCCTCTCATCTGGTCAAAGGCTGCTTCGGCTGCCTTCCTGGTCTCTGAAGGGAAAAGTCCTGCTCCCAATCCTCCTCCATAAACCTCTTTCCCTGAATCAGATATCCTGACTACATAATGAATGGAATTCCATTGTTTGCTTATTACCTCGGATTTTTCAGCATCCGCATAGCCTGCTTCAACAGCTACTCTCCACGGTCTCTCCGGAGGGTGAACAGTAACATTAAGGGCAGGGCGCTGATCTCCGAAAGAACTTTCAATGGTACCTGCAATCAAGCTGCTTATAATCTGATATTCCTGAAAACCGGCAACGTCAATGAAAATATTGAGCTTGATAAGTCTGTTCTTTTTGGAATTGAAGTCTTTTAATTGTTTAAGGCACTGCCTCCACTCTTCATCAATGTTTCCCCTTCTCCCTGGCAGGATCACTAAATATTTATTCATATGTAATTATTAGTTCTTATATGTTTGCTATGGCAATGACAGGTCGAGGCCTGTCCTTACATTTATTTTATTGTTTCTTTATCCAAACGATTGATCCGCCATCTTTATTTTCAGGACCCGGCCGATCTGTTGCATGGACAGTATTACGATTATTTCTTGCATAATTGGGTATTGCCGTCAGTGGTGTCCCGTCGTCCCATTTACCTTTTATAGTCATCACACCGTTAAGCAGATCGCCTCTCCATTCCAGTGTAAGAGGTCCGGTTGCAATATATTTATCTATATCAGGCTGATCTGCCTTTTCAACATTGTAAATCAGTGGTCCGTACCTCAGTGCAATCCTTCCCCTGTCCGCTTCAATTCTGTCATCCGGAATCACTGTCTGTATTTCCATCGGAAGGACCAGGTCAACTTTATCACCTGCTTTCCATGTACGCTTTATTACTGCATAACCGTTCTCAATTTTGGGATTTACATTTTTACCATTTACAGAGAGCGACTTCAGTCCGGATACTTCCGGAACCGGGGTATACAGGCTGCTGGTTGTACGGTTCGGCACACGTACATAGAGGGTGAAAGACTTTGATACAACAGGATTTACCGTTATTGAAATATTACCGCTCCACGGATAGTCAGTTTTCTGTATCATCTCAACATCTGTTCCTGCAACCTTTTCGACTTTGATGGTACTACCTATGAAAAGGTTGACATACAGTCCATTATCACTCTTTACATATGTCCAGGTAGGGATCATCAGGAGGGTCCTGGGAATATTCCCGACGCAACACGGGCATACGTGCCATGAATAACGTGAAACAGAAGTGGCGAGCCCGTTCGTATAGTAGAAATTCTTCCCGTCCAGGTCCAGTGCACCAAGCAGGGCATTATATATTGTCTCTTCATAAAGATCTGCATATTTTGCATCATTATAAGCCAGGTTCATCTTATACTGGAAGAATATAAGGCCGCAACTTGAGCAGGACTCGCAATATGCATTGTTCCTGAGGGAATAGTTCGGTCCAAAACCTTCAGAAGTCTCACCGCTGCCGACACCGCCTGTAATATAATATTTCCTGTTGACAATATTATCCCACAGCGACATCACGGCACTCTCGTAATCCATGTCACCTGTCTCGGCAGCTACATCGGCCATAGCCGAATAGTTATATACAGCCCTTACAGCATGTCCGACAGCTTCATACTGCTGTTGGACAGGGACATGGCTCTGGTCATACTCACTCCCGTCACGCCGGCAGTCGAGCAGGAATTTGGAAAGTTTTATATAGTCGTCCCCGCGACCATTTCCTTCCATATCATTAACGAAACGGCCGAAACGTACCAGCGCCTGCTCCATCTCCTGGTGCCCGTCGTACCACTCTTTTTTACCCGGACCAATATTTGCGACCCAGCAATCCGCAAGCTTTTTTGCAGCATCATAGAGCCGGGTATCTTTCCCCTCGGTAAGAGTGTAATGGTTAATTGCCGATTCAATGAAATAGCCTGCAACATATCCCTCATGATTGCCCCTGGTACGAGGCTCCCATCTTCCTTTCCAGCGTGCAGTGTCACGCAGGGTGTAAGCCGTTTGCAGATAGCCGTCAGGTTCCTGGGCAGCGAGGATAACGGGGATCCATTTTTCAAGGGTCTTTTTCATTTTATCCTGAGCTGCAATGATATCCCTGTCACCCTGTGGATCTATCATAAGGGCAATACTCATTGATTCAATTGTCTGATGGACCCATGCATTTGAGAAGACATAACCCTTATGTCTTCCATGTGGCTCTCCCCCAAGGGCTTTCCCCGCTTCAATGAAATTATCCAGCCCTCCTTCTCCGAACGTCAGATCGGTCCTTTCGATCTGATCGATGCACCATGGTATCCAGTTTACTATTATTGCTTTAGCCCTGTCGCTCCACAAGGGGCTGTCGATCTTATATCGCTTGGTATATACAACATCAAGGCGTTCAACTTTCGGTGGATACTGCACCCTGACTTTTACTCTTGAAGTTGAGGAGAGGTCCCCCTCATTAACTGTCATGGCCATAATATAATCCCCTGGCAATGAAAATCTTGCTGTAGTGTTAATGGATACTGGATCGTCTATTTTAACTATCCCCGGCCCTGTAACCTTAGTCCACAGCACATTGTCATAAGGAGTTACAGACTTAACACTTCCGGATAAATAAGTATTTCCCCCAACCATTACGGTACGGTCTATTCCGGCAGACACTACCGGAGGATGATCGGGTGAGTTATCGGCCTGTAAAACTACCCATTCCTGGATGGTAGCCGGAAATCTCTCACCGGAGTTAACAACAAGACGAAGCCTGCTTGTCTTTACTTCATCAAAAGTAGTGGTATTGAAACTATTATTTGAAATACCCAATCCCCTGGGATTCTTAACGGGAACAAAGCCTGATCCGTTCCAGTACTCAATCCTGTAATTTTCAGGAAGTTTCACGCTGCTTTCATAATCGCACCAGAAAACAGCAACCTCATGTGTGGTAATACTCCTGAGCCATTCATATTGCACCCATTGCTCAGTTTCATTCTGGGACGACCGGTTGCCACCTCCGCGCACGGGCCCCCTGTTTTCGGGTATGACCCCATCATTCAGAGTCATCGCCGGTCCACCATAACGCGCTGAACTTGTCGGTGATGCAACGACGGCAAGGTTCTTACCTCGCGGGAGGGAAATATTATCCTGTCCCTCCAGCACTAATGTTAAAGCAATCAGAATAAGAATTGATGAAGTTGTCCTCCGTAATAATTTTTCAATCATATCTTTAATATTATGTAGTGTCCGCTCGTTTTTTTATATATTTCAGTTTGTTACCGGTCACGACCGGTCATTACATCAGTTATCATTAGTTGTGGGTATCCAGACCATCATCTGACCGGGCCCCCTGTTATTCCATAAAGCATATGGGATAAGGGTAACAGGTTCTTCATCCAGCATCTCAACCGTTCCTCCGGCTTGCCTCCTGGACTGAAATCCTGTGGTTTTTATCACCTGGGTACCTCCAAGCAGCGACGGGACAAACTCAGTGGTAATATCTGCATCGCTTCTGACAACCAGGTTGAGTACAGCACCATCCCTGTTATCAGGCCACTCTGCGCAATACATTACCGGACCTCTTTGAAAAGCAACCTTTCCTATATCATCCCTTATCCTTGTATCAGCAACTACTTTACGTACAGGCATCGGGATATCCAGGTCCACCATATCTCCTGACTTCCATTTTCTTGAGATTACTAAATAACCATCAACAAGGCCATGAATGTCATAATCCTCACCGTTAACTGTCACTTTTACAGGCTGAGCATCCCTTTCTGCAAAACTGTAAAGGCTGCCAGGAATGGCTTCATTGAGGGCCCATCCGGGGATACGTACCTTAAGATCAAATTTCTCCGGCGTATCGGGCTTTAGTGATATTTCAACCTTACCGTTCCAGGGGAAATCAGCTTTTTGTGTGATATGCAATATATGTTTCCCTAAATCAATATCAGCATCATTGGATATGAACAGATTAACATATACCTCCCTGTCGGCTACTGCATAAATATAACCGGGTATTGCAGGGACAAACCTTGCAACATTGGAAGGGCAACATGCACAGCCAAACCAGGCACTCCGGCTATGCTGGCCGTTCGATTCAAGTGGATTGGGATAGAAGAACCTGTCGGCCGACAGTGATACACCTGAAAGCATCGAGTTATATAGCGTTTTCTCCAGAATATCAATATACTTCGACTCTCCATGTAACAGGAATAACCTCTCATTGGTAAAAATGTCACCTATTGAGGCACATGTCTCGCAGTATGCTGACATATTGGGTAATACGAACGGATCAGCAAAACCTTCATTTCCTCCTGTTGCTCCTATTCCCCCTGTGATATACATTTTCCCGTAAACAATGTCCTCCCATATCCTTGTGATGGCATTCAGGTAGGCAGAATCTCTTTCAATAGCAGCAATATCGGCCATCCCGGAATACATATATGTTGCCCTTACCGAATGTCCCACAGCTTTTGTCTGATCAACAGGTCTGAGATGAGCCTGGTTATAGGGTTGCCCCTCAGGGCCCCTTATATCGAGAAAGAACCTTGCCAGGTCGAGGTATTTCTTCTCCCCGGTTACCCTGTAAAGCTTAACAAGACCCATTTCTATTACCTGGTGGCCCGGGTATACTTTCTCTCCGTCAGGACCAAAATCCCTGTCTACAAGATCGGCCGATTTAATCGCAATATCGAGCAGTGTACGCTTTCCTGTTGCCTGGTAATGGGCAACAGCAGCTTCATAAAGATGACCCAGGTTATAAAGTTCATGACTGAGAACAGAATCCAGTTCCCACCGGTTGACACTTGCCCATTCATGCAATCCTTCTCCCCCATGCATTTCTGCAATTGTCCGGTTAGTATAAAGGTACCCGTCATCTTCCTGGGCAAGTCCGATCTTCAGGATCAGCGTATCCAGGTATGATTCAAGCTTCGGGTCAGGATAGGTCCGCAGTGAATAACTGGCACCCTCAATAATCTTAAATACATCGGAATCATCGAACGGGTATATTGTCTGGAATCTTCCTGTATCGAGGCCCCCGGCTATTTCAAAGTTCTTCACCCTGCCTGTCGATTCGCAATACCCGAATGCAATGGGAATTGTCACATCCGCATTCTTCTTAATTCTCGGAGCCCAGAAATTGTCGGTTAATCTTACCGATGTAAATGGAACAGGCTGAATAGGGTAATCGGCAGATATGGAAGATTTTTTCGAGCATCCCGAAAGTAAGATGGCACTTGTTGCTATGGAAACAACTATATTTCTAATTTTCATCATCCCTTGATATCATTACTTTACTTTTCAACCTTCGTCGCTAAAGCTATTTCCTTATCACTTTTTCTGTACACCTGAATTTATTTTGTTAATTCAAGTACAACCACCGATTTTGATGGCATATTAATAGTCAGGATACCATTCCTGTATGTAAAATCCTTATATTCCGATGGTTTAACCATATCAGGTTTTTCAAAGCTGTTAAATGAATTCATCTCTCCGGCTGTCAGCACTTCCCCGGTCACCTTTTTATATGTTTCACCTATAACAGGACAGGTAACCGTTATTGCTTTTTGAGGATTGAGATTTGCCAGTGAGATATGAACTTTCCCTTCCTTGTCAACAGATGCTGAGGCAGATATTGCTGGTATGCGCCTGTTGTTGTTGGTATAGTCCTCACAACGCAGGTCAGTATTTAAAAGCTGTGCCTCCTGATGAATCCTGAACATCCTGAATACGTGATATGTCGGTGTCAACACCATCTTATCATCCTTTGTCAGTATAACGGACTGAAGCACGTTAACCATCTGCGCCAGATTTGCTACTTTAACCCTGTCGGCATGCTGGTTAAAAATATTAAGATGAATGGCAGCTGTTACTGCATCTCTCATTGTGTTCTGCTGGTAAAGGAAGCCCGGGTTTGTTCCCGGTTCCACATTGAACCAGTTACCCCACTCATCTACCACAAGTCCTTTTGTTTTACGGGGATCGTAACGATCCATAATATCAGAATGGCCTTTAATGATCTGGTCCATCTGAAGATTTGCCTGCATGGTCTGGAACCACTCCCTTTCCCCGAATTCTGTTGCAGATCCTTTGTTGTTCCATCCGTCAACCAGTGAGTAATAATGAATTGACAGTCCCTGGAACCTGCTACAGGTGGCCGGATCTTTCATAAGTGTTTCCGTCCATGCGAAGTTGAAGTCCGAGGGACCGCAGGCAACACGATACAGCCTGTTATCACCATAATTGTTCAGGTATGTTGAAAACTGCCTCATCGTATTTGCATAAAACTCGTCGGTCATATTTCCCCCGCAGCCCCAGTTTTCGTTTCCGATTGCAAAATATTTTACTTTCCATGGTTTCTCCTGTCCGTTCTCCTTACGTAGCCTTGTCATCGGACTATCAGAGTCTGATGTCAGGTATTCGATCCACTCGGCCATTTCCTGAACCGTCCCGGAACCAACATTTCCGTTTATATAGGCATCACAGCCAATCAGTTCGGTCAGCTTCATAAACTCGTGAGTACCGAATGAATTGTCCTCGGTAACACCTCCCCAGTGAGTGTTTACGATCGAAGCTCGTTTAGACTGGGGCCCTATACCATCTTTCCAGTGATATGTATCGGCAAAGCAACCTCCAGGCCACCGCAGGTTCGGCACTTTGATCTCGCGGAGAGCGAAAAGCACATCATTCCTGATCCCGTATGTATTAGGTATTTCCGAATCGGTACCTACCCATAATCCGCCATAAATACATGTCCCGAGATGCTCTGAAAAATGACCGTAAATATCTTTGCTGATGACGGTCCCCGGATGGTTGGCAACAACGATCAGCTGGTTAACTGACACAAAGTTGTCCCGCTGAGCGTTTACATTCAAACCCAACAGGGAAGAAAGTAATAGTATGCTTGTAAATGTCTTCTTCATGCTGTATTATGTATTATTTAGTAAAAATTAAATTTCTTCCTTAGCAGTCATTAGCACTGACCTTTGTTATAGTTTCTGAAAAAAATCAACCCTGTCTCTCTTCAATGAAAGATCCTAATTCTTTATACTTTTTAAAGAGAGCTTCATATACTTTCGCTCTCCCCGGATCAGGTTTGTATTCCTTCTCGAATCCTCCACCCATTGCTTTCTGGGCAGCCGGTATATCCTTATGAACACCTGCCACTACTGAAGCAGCCATGGCAGTGCCCAGGGCACATGTCTGATCTGAGCTGGCAACCTTGATAGGCATATTAAGTACATCAGCCACTATCTGCATAACAAAAGGATTTTTTTTAGCAACACCGCCTATTGCAATAACCCCGTCGATGCGTGAACCTTCCGATATAAAGCGCTCATTGATCATTTTTGAGCCAAAGGCGGTGGCTTCAACAAGGGCTTTAAATATCCTTGGTGCATCTGATCCGAGCGATAACCCGGAAATGGCTCCCTTCAGTGCCTGGTTGGCATCAGGAGTCCTCCTGCCGTTCATCCAGTCGACTGCTATAATTGAGTTCTCTTCAACAGGTAAAGATGCTGCCTGCCGGCTTAGCTCTGAAATTATCTTATCAGCAGTCTCTTCTTTTATCCTCGATTTTGTATCATTATCGAGCCATGTCATTCCTGTGACTATATTGCTTACCGGCCATAATAGCAAATTACTGAACCATGCATAGATATCACCGAATGCCGACTGTCCCGCTTCAAGACCAAGCATGCCGGGTATAATGGAACCGTCAACCTGGCCACAAATACCTGCCACAAGTTTGTCACCTGCTTCCTCCATAGGTGCAACCAGCATATCACAGGTAGATGTACCCATTACCTTAACGAGATGATACGGCTTTATCTCACCGCCTATGGCTCCCAGATGAGCATCAAATGCACCTGCTCCTACCTTTATATCTGTTGAAAGGCCAAGTTTTTCAGCCCATTCTTCTGAAAGACTGCCAACTGCGACATTGCATGTATAGGTCTCTCTGAACAGTCTTTCCCTGAGCCCGGAAAGAAGAGGATCGAGCATGACGAGGAACTTCTCATCCGGCAAACCATTAAAATCAGCATGCCACATAGCTTTATGACCAGCTGCACATCGGCTCCTTTTCAGTTTATCCGGATTTGTATCACCTGTAAGCAGTGCAGGTATCCAGTCGCAATGCTCCACCCACGACCAGGCATTCTTTCTTACATTTTCACTGTTACGCAGCACATGCAGTATCTTTGCCCAGAACCATTCGGATGAATATATCCCGCCTTCGAACCTGGTGAAGTCTGTACCTCCCCATTTCCCTGACAGTTCGTTTATCTCGGCGGCCTCCCTTACAGCCGTGTGGTCCTTCCAGAGTACAAACATAGCATCAGGGTCGCTTTCAAAATCCTTCCTGAGCGAAAGAGGTGTCCCCTCCTTATCAACTGCTACCGGCGTTGAGCCTGTAGTATCCACAGAGATACCTGCAATATTACCAACCACATCTTCACCAAGTCCTTTCAGGGCCCCTGTAACCGATTGTTGCAGTCCTTCAATATAATCGAGCGGGTGCTGACGGAACTGGTTTGTTGACGGGTTACAATATAATCCTTTCTTCCACCTTGGGTATTCAAACACAGATGTTCCTGCAATATCACCGTTACCTGTATTAACAACAACAGATCTGACCGAGTCTGTTCCATAGTCGATGCCAATCACATATTTTGTTGCCATATATTAATATTTTTATATGTTATTTCTTACCCTGTCCATAATAGGCATCACTTCCATGTTTTCTCTTAAAGTGCTTATCGAGAAGAACTCTCTTCACCGGCTCCTTCATACCCAGCAACACTGTATTGAATGCCATTTTTGCAATCTCCTCAAGAGCTACAGCATTATAAACTGCATTACCGGCATCAGTACCCCAGCAGAAAGGACCATGACCATTAACCAGCACTGATGGTAATGTTAAGGGATCTGCGGATCCCAGCCTCTCAACAATTATCTTACCCGTACTGACCTCGTAATCGCTGGCTATCTCATTATCTGTCAAAAGCCTTGTACATGGCACTTCACCATAGAAATGATCGGCATGGGTTGTTCCAAAGGGCGGAATATCCTTTCCGGCCTGCGCCCAGGAGGTAGCAAATGTTGAATGTGTATGCACGATCCCTCCTATCACAGAATATGTATTATACAGGAGCAGGTGGGTCGGTGCATCGGTGGATGGTCTGTAACTCCCTTCCACTATATTGCCTTCACTATCAAGCACAACCATATCCTCAGGTTTCATCGATTCATAAACGACACCAGAGGGTTTAATTACAATCAGACCACTCTCCCTGTCCCTGCCGCTTACGTTTCCCCACGTATGAATTACCAGCCCGTTTTTTACAAGGTCCAGGTTGGCGTTAAATACTTTTTTCTTCAAGCTTTCAAGCATAGTATAAATCTTTAGATACGTAATGTACTCTTCAATTTACATCCAGGTTGAAATAAAATCCACTTTCTTTAAGCCGGTCATAACTCTCTTTAATGAACTTATAATAATATGCACCCTTTTTTGATGTCTCCTTTTCCTTTTCATCCAGCTTCTCAAGTATGTTCATTGACAATATCTTTTTACGGAAATTCCTTTTATCCATCTTCCGCTGATAAATGGCCTCGTACAGATCCTGCAACTGGACGAGGGTGAACTTCTCCGGCAAAAGCTCAAAACCAACAGGCATCATTTTTACCTGATTCTGGAGGTCGGTCAATGCCCTCTTAACCATCTTCGGGTGATCGAAGACCAGGTCAGGCAATTCTGTTATCGATCTCCAGTGCACACCATTTCTCCCGGCGATCTCCAGGTTAATATCCCTTATCCCGATAAGAGCAAAATAGACAACTGAGATCACCCTGCCACCGGGATCCCTGTCTGTTTCGCCATAGGAATATAATTGCCTCATATAAGCCAGCTCAAGGCCGGTCAGATTATACAATATCCTTTGAGCCGCTTCATCAAGACTCTCATTCTCCTCCACAAAACCTCCTGCAAGGGACCACCTGCCTTTAGCAGGCTGCATATTCCTCTTAAACAGGAGTAATTTTATCTCCTTATCAGAGATGTCGTACCCAAAAACAATGCAATCCACTGCAACCAGATTTCTGGGTGAGTCAGCATATACCTTCATATCCTTAAAGTTGT
Source organism: uncultured Rikenellaceae bacterium (assembly GCA_964415855.1). Classification (GTDB taxonomy): domain Bacteria; phylum Bacteroidota; class Bacteroidia; order Bacteroidales; family VadinHA17; genus LD21. The sequence continues at coordinate 382 of CAYQBZ010000082.1, read as the reverse complement.
CTGACCAAAAAACAAAAAACCATTCCTGTCTAATTGTCAGATCATCCCGTTGGAAATATGGTAATAAACCTCATTCCATTTCAGCTCTTTCCTGAACTCATCGAGATCACAACTATCATTGATAAGCACATACTCTATTCCCAGCATCCCGGCAAGATCCTCAAGATATTCAGCATTCACGGAGGTACTGAAGCCGGTATGATGTGCTCCCCCTGCAAGTATCCATGCAGCAGCGCCTCTTTTAAGATCGGGTTTTGGCCTCCACAGCACACTTGCAACCGGGAGATTAGGCATGTCAGGGCATTTAACCACTTCCACCTCGTTAACGATCATTCTGAATCTGTTACCCAAATCAATAACAGATACATTAATAGCTTTTCCG
>CAYQBZ010000081.1:0-10968 GCA_964415855.1 uncultured Rikenellaceae bacterium | reverse complement strand
AAGGCCAGGAACCTGTTCGTGAATCCCTACTTTCTCGTGCCTGCAAGGGTCGGGGGAAACAACCTTGACGTTGTTCTTGTCGATGAGGCGCACAGGCTCGAAAAGTCCAACGTCCACCGTTACATGAGGCCCGAACACCGGTCCGGCCTCCCGCAGGTCGACCAGATCATCCGGGCGGCGAAAACCTCTGTTTTTTTCATCGACGACAGGCAAAGCGTCCGGTTCCAGGAGATAGGCTCGTCATCCTATGTGAGGGAAGCTGCCGGGAGGGCGGATGCAGAGATCGAGGAGGTGGAACTGCTATCCCGGTTCAGGTGCATGGGATCGAATGATTACCTGCTCTGGATTGATTCATTGCTGGGATACAGCCGGGAAACGAGGCTTCTTAAAAAGGATGGTATTTTCGATTTCAGGTTAGGGGAAAAGGAAGTGTGCAAGCAGGGCTCCGCCCGCCTGACCGCAGGATTGCTTGCGCGAGCCCTAAAGGGGTTCTGCTGGCCCTGGAGTGATCCGTCTCCCGGGGGGGATATTAATTAAAGACGTGAAAATCGGGGACTTCGAAATGCCCTGGGAAACCAAGGGGGACCATGGAGTGGGCGAATATCCTCCCTGGTTTGAATGGGCAATCAAATCGAAGGGAATTGAGCAGGTAGGCTGTATTCATACCACCCAGGGATTGCTCTTTTTAATTTAATCATATGTTCATTGTTTGATAACTTGATAATATAAGGTAAGACTCCTATTCCATATCTTTATGGTGTAAAGTCCATCTGGATAACATTCTATATCAAGGATATCTATCATTCCCTTTTGGACATCTTTATATGTCTTGTTAATAATCCGTTGCCCGACTAGATTAATGATTTCAATGCTAACTTCATCAATATCGTGGCTTGATTCAACAATCAACTTGCCCTCTGTCGGATTAGGATAGACGTTAATACTACTGTTAAATTTATACTTATTTGTTTCTGTGGCTATAACTATATCAATAGCGTAGTCCTGAATGACTTCATCAATACCATCACTCAATAATAAGATAACACGTGTATCCGCGGTATCAGTAATAGCTGGCGTACCGGACAACATATAAAGTTCTGGATTGAATATCAGCCATCCAGGAAGAGCGCTGGCCGTAAGAGTTAACGTATCATCCTGGTCAACGTCAGAGATAACAGGCAGATATTCATATACGGAATCCAGGTAAACCTCAACGATAGGTGTAGATTCAAAATATGGTGGATCATTTACTGGTAATACATCGATGTTGAATTCCTGCCTGATTTTGTTTCCAAACTTGCTCTGTGCTTCAATCTCTATCGAGGTGACACCATTCCAATTCGGTATCGATTTGATCATCAATAGAGTATCAGTAAGAATGTAACTCGTAATATGATCTGGTTGGCTGTACACTTTATAAACCAAAGAATCACTATCTGGGAAATAATCAGTAAGTTTTATCTGTCGTTCAGTGAAATCTTCGGGAAGTACTATGTCAGGAAGTGAAACATAATTCATATGTCTCATATAAATAACTTGAATAGAAGTATCGATTGGGATTTTCGTTTGGTTTTCCTGTAACATATCTATGTCGCCAATATACCACGAACCATCAGCAGATAATATTGAAGAATCCCAGGTAAGTGTAATACTATCTATTGGATAGTTCATCTTTTCAACATGGATTTCCCATATAATTATTGAGTCATCAATTGAACGATAATCCACCTCCAACTTATCACCATCATGTGTTTTAATAAACGAGTAAATACCTGAATCTGGAATAAACGCAGGTATATCAAGACCCGGATCAAATAGATTACTACCTTTTACATCTCTTCCAATATATAACCTACCAAGTGTTTCGCCATCATTTGAAACTATAATGCCAAAAGGATAACTATAAGGTAAATTACCAGGTGCAGATGAAGCAATATTTGAAATTACAGAAGAATTTTGTGCTTCATCAAAAGCCTTAATTGCATAATAATGGATTCCTTCTGCCTCTCCAGGCATCAGGATAAACTCTTCCATTGAACCGGATGGACCAGGCCGATTAAAAGTTGGATAGATGTAAGCCGAATCCCAATTAGATTCATCTATCTGCTTCTCAAACCATCTTATTTCATATCTGGATGCCATTCCCTGCAATCCATCATCGCCAGTCGCAGTCCAGTTCAACTGAACGCAACCATCGAAATACGGTGTAGCAGTCAGATCCTCAATTCGTGCAGGTTGGATTGAATCATTGGTATATTTGCCAGCAAAAATTGTATACGATCCTGTTTCATATGCAAGTAAAGAAACAGCATTGTTATTACTATTGATATAAACACTATCCAGTTTTTCCCAATAGAAATCTTTATTATTCCACTTATAAGCACCCAGCGTATTTTCATCAATGCTGTCTACATCGTAATCGTTGTAAGTGAAGGTAAGACTAAAGGGAAATTGGATAGATAAATCATTCGAAACAGATATACTAATTACCTCAGATACAGGAATAAGGTTCTGATTTCTTGAACCAATTGGAATACAGTAGGATGATGCAATGGAAATGACAGGGTTTTGATATTGAGCAATATTGTTAATGGAGAGTTCAATGCCATCGATACTGAATTTATTAAGATTGGGCTTGAGATAATCAGAAATTCTTCTGACAATATATTCTCTTTTAATATCTGTCGCATCTGAATAGCTTATCCTCAGAATCATGTTCCTTGCTGAACTTGAGTCCATTAAAGAATATGTCTTGTCAGAAAAATAGGTCTGTTCGTTTATTTCAGTTAAATCTAATTTCTCGTATTCCCCGTCAGTATTGAGCTCAACTTCTGGTATCCCATTAATTATATCACCAAACTCAAATTGGAAAGACTGAATAAAGCTTGTATCGTTAATTTCAAGCTTTTGATTCATAATCGTTCCATTTGAATATTGCGAACCCGTGAAATACTTATAGTTATTATTATTGTTGTTTTCCACGTCAAAAAATCCAAAGTCAATATTCCACTTATTCCTTTTGTAATAATGAATATTTGATTCATCGTTTAACAATTCAATATTACCATGAAAATCGGCAATCCCAAGAAAATATGAACTTACCGAGTCAAGATTGAATGCTTTAGAATAAGGAGCTATTTTTATTATGTTGTCATTTTGTGCATCGCTTTTCTTGGTAAGCAATTCAATAAACGATACGTTGTTATCTAAATAGTATCCAGAGGGACCAATACGATACTTACGTTTTATCTCTCGATTGATATAATATCCTGAAACTGGCTCCTTTATAATAATATTAAGGTCTTTATGCTTATTCTCAAATCTTGATTTAAAGTATTCCCAACCGGGATTCTTCCTCATGAAATACTGCTTCGTAATTTTCTTTCTTTCTAACGGGCGTGAATAATATGGCAGGTATTCCTTAGAAGAGGATAATTCTGTTGCAGCATTGTACTGGTTACAATTGGAAGTGTATATCTTCCCACTAATTAAATCACTTGTGGCATTATCCATTATACTATAATAAGCAGGATGTTCATTTTCCTTTCTTACTAGAAAATTTCCTGTTCCATCTTCATATTCATCGTACATTCCGAGTGCATAATGTATTAATTCATGGGCTAGTATTCTTGCATACCCAATATCTTCCGGCTTATACATTTGCTGGGTCATGCCAAGTTTTATATTGTAATCCCAAGTATTTATAGCATTTGAATAAGTCTGAGGATCGCTGTTCTCTCCGGGTTGAACCAGAAGGTCATACTTGTTAGTCTTGTAATAACTGCTTTCGGTCACAAACGCCACTTTATTGAGCATTACGTGACCATCAGTAGCATCAAATAATATGTTACTGGCATTATTAATAGCTGTTTTATAAGGTGTCAAATCCCTCGGTGTAAACCGGTAGAAACACATCATCAGGTTATATTTAAATACCGGATGATCAAGTACGTCAAAGTAAAAGGATTTCTTTTCTTTAATTTGAAGGAAGCTGTAATTGCCATCTGACTGAATATTCCCGTTATCTAAATGCAGCTCATACATGATCTTGTCGACCGGTTCATGCCCCATTTTTACTGCATCCTCGACAGAGAACTTTCTTGTAAAGAGAATTTCATCACCTATCATCAGGCTATTAAGAGTGATTTTACCGTTAATGTCCGTCTTTCCGATTGGTAGTTTTGAGAAATTGTAAGGCACCCTTCTTTTAAAAACATCTGCATATGCCACGACTTGAAAATTTTTATCGTATGCAGTAATTGTTGCGGAAAACGAATCATCCGGTTTGCTGCCAGTTTGTATCTGTACGGTATTTGATCTGGAAGATTCACCATATTCATTTTTAGCGATAATCTGGTATGTATTCAGGGTATTTGGTTTAAGATTATCATCGATAAATGAATAGGTATATTTATCAAGGGTGGCGTAAGCATACCATCGATTTGATATATATATTAAGATCAGGAATTTATCAGTATTTGCTGAACCTTTCTTCCAACTAAGCTTTACCTGATTGTATTCTTCCAATTCTGCTCTGAATTGCTCGGGGGTTGATGGTGGTTTGCCTGTAGTGTATGATTGTAAATTTGAACACTTCTCTCCGTATTCATTTTTAGAACATACCTTGTAATAATAGTAAGACCCAGGTTCAAGTTTATCATCAATCCATTCTAAGTTTCTGCTGTTCAAGCTTATAAGCGACTGATATCCTTCAGCATCTTTCCTCCTGTAAATGATAAAATTATCGATATCATCCTTATCATCTACAAACCATGTAAGCTTAACTGATAGAGCATTGACCCGCTGTGGCAGGCTTAGCGTAGGTGTCGCCGGGAGACTGCCTGTTTTGGCAGATGAAATTCCGGAATATTCAGATTCCCCGTACGGATTGAATGATTTGATCCTATATTGATAACTCGTACCACTCTCCAGATCGCTGTCAATATATAGCGTGCTATTAATACCTACAGTCCTGATTGTTTTCCATACACCACTGCTTGTTCTTCGATCAATTATAAATCCTGTCTCGTTGGTTGAATTATCTTGCCATCTCAGCTCAATCGATGAAATTGATTTTATTCTTAACATTAAATTGGAGGGTGCTTCAGGCAAATATGGTGTTAGAACATTGATTGAGTTGGAAAAGGAAGAATGCCCGTAATCATTGAATGAGCATACTTTATACAGGTATTGAGTATTTGGATCTACGTCCGAATCTGTATATTGACTTGAATTTGGTCCAATTATGTCTATTAAGGTCCAGGTATCCGTGACAGGATTTCTCCTGTAAATTTTAAATCCCGTCTCATCTGAGGAATTGTCATCCCATGATAAGACTATTTGGTTGTAGCCGGCATTGGAACTGTATAAATTAGCGGGATGGGCCGGGATATTGCTATCCATCTGGATACTAAAAGTACCATCCGACCTGTCAGAATAATCCCCTGCATCAGGATCAGATATCCTTATCCTGCAATAGTCAGACGATAAACTGGGCAGAGGAGTCCATATATAATTATGTTCACCGGATTGGTCCCCGGGAATTTGAATGATTTCACTCCAGGTAAATCCGTTGTCCGATGAGAATTCTAATTTAACCGGTACATCAGCATTTATAATATAGCGGATCTCACAGGATGAATTATTAATATAGGTCTCACCACCGTTCGGACTCAATATTGTAAGAAGTGGCTTGATCTCAAATTCTGTCTGGACAGCAAACTGTCCATCAGGATTTTTAAGCTTAATATCATAGAGTCCCGGCTTTATCTGCCCGGGCAACTTGAATATTACGGTATCGGGAGTTATAAATTCCGGAATGATCCTGTATTGACCGATTTCAATAACCCCATCTTCATTGAAACCCGATCCAATAAAAATTATCCGGGTTTGCCGGCCTGCTATCCCGAATGAAGGTGAAAATGAAATAATGTTGGGCGGTGGTTGGTCTGAATCCATCAGGCATCTTACTGAAAATCCATAATCTGGGCTGAAAGTCGTTCGAAAAATATCTGTATAGAAATAAAATAAATAGCGTATCCATGCATTAACGGAAATATCTCCGTAACCTGGAGAGGAAGACCAGAATATGGCTAATTTGCCCAGATAATTGAAATTTGATGGGTTACGGTATCCTGCAGGCAAACCAGTAAAACCGCTTGTATTCGATGAATATTCAATCGGGTCTAACCAATATTTTAAACTATTATCCTTGAGTTGTTTCCCGATATTTATTCCTCTTGCACCCTCCTGATCTAACTCAGAAAAATCCATCCCCAACGTTCTTTCCAATTGTTTCCATTCATCGTCTGAAGGGAGATGCCAACCCGTCGGGCATGAATTAAGAGCGGCAGGCAAGTTGTAAAGAACCCCATTAGTTGAGTAGTTTTCAGATAATATCGCTTCGCTTGTTAAGGATCCCTGGTAATCATATACATAATATCTAGGATCGGTTGCAGATCCCTCAATTTGAGGACTTACGTCAGGCAGGTATGCCAGGTTTTCAGCAAACCATGTTTGGGGACCTATTTTTACCCATTTGTAAACATGTTCATCACGTGGATCCGTATAACTTCCCGTTTCATTGGGTAATACAACTTCCAGTAAAGCAACATTACTTACAACTGAAAATGAATCATTGGCCACTGTACATCTATATTCTCCCGAATCATCCAGTACCAGGTTCTTAATTTCAAGCCTGCCATCCGGGAACACATGTATCCTTTCATTCTCCGGTAAATTAATACCATCCTTCTGCCAAATATATCTGAGCATATTGCCACTGGCCTTAATGGTAAACCTCCCCTGCGATCCTTCGAGCATTACCTCCCTCGCTACTGGTTGCTCAATGATTTCCGGCATCAGAGGTTTTCCGTCCTGTACGCAACGCACGGAGAAACCTTCATGGCTGTTCTGGATGGTTGAAGTGACTCTCCCGCTATTGTAAGACAAGTTCCTGTAATATGCCTGTATGCTATCATAGCTTAATGATGTCCAAAAGCTTGCATTCAAACCGAGTCCGGAATAATTACCATTGATCCGGTAGCCACCAGGTAAGGCAGTAAACTTGCTTTTATTGGTTGCATCTCTATTGGGACTGACCCAGTTTTCAAATCCTTTTAATTTTCCACCTGCAATAGCATCCCCGCCAAGATATTGGGTAAGGTAACTCCACTCCTCATTACTCGGCACGTGCCAGTTCTGAGGACATAATTTTTCCGTATTTATTACATGCCAATTATACAGGGCACCATATGTTTCACCAAAACTATTTTGATCATTCATATACCAGCAATAAGCCGGTGCAGATGTTCCTATCCATATCAGGCTGTCTTCGATCAGAGGCATACTGGTTCCATCATTCAATACAGTGGATGCAAGGTTTTCAGACATCCACCATTGTTCTCCAATTTTTACTGTATTATAAACATTCCCTTCGAAGTCAGTTACCGTATCAGTTTCGTAAACCCAGGGTTTGTCTATGTTCCACCAGAAATTTAATCCACCAGCATTATGGCCGGAAATTATTTCTGACATACCATCGTTGTTCAGATCTACAAGTACCGGAGTAGGATACATCTTTGATTCAACTTCAGCGGCACCTATGGGGGTTACCGGTGATGACCATACTGCAGTCTGTGGATCACCGATATTCCGATAAAACAGCAGATTGCCGGGATGTGCATTACCACAAAGGCAGTCTATATCGCCGTCGGAATCCATATCCCCGAAATCACAGCGGCCAAAGCTGACATTTCCACCTACATTCATATAGTTTTCATCTTTCAATTGCCAATCAGGTGATGTTTTATTACCAACATTTTCATAAAAGCTGATTAAATCACCGCCGCTCGGGTAATTCGGATTGTCCCAATTGCAGTGCTGGATGAACAGATCCAGGTCCGAATCTCCATCAATATCGGCCAGCGAAGCCGAAACATGTGTGTTTGTACCGAAATCCAGGTCCATGAACTTCGTATTTTCCAGTACCCAGCCAGGATTCGTTTGAGAACCCTGATTCCTGTAGAGATAAATTGTACCCCAGTTGGTACAGTACAACAGATCAAGGTCATTATCGCCATCGATATCTGCCAGTTCGGGGATATCAAATAAGTTGTCTGCAATAATGGCTGTGTTGTCTATTAACCACTCTGGATTCTCCTTGGTGCCAACGTTTTCCAGGATAGTGTTTATGTCGTAAAGAATGTCGTTGTCACCATCACCATCAATGTCTCCGGTTGCAAATCCTGAACCACGGCCGAAGTTAAGGATCCTCGTGAAGAAATTGGTCTCGAATTGCCATTCAGCATTCGTTGGGATTCCTACGTTTTTATAGTAGACGAAATTACCTCCCCAATCAGTTGCAAATAAATCGTAGTCTGAATCAGTATCAATGTCGGCAAATACGATTTTTTGAACACCTTGGTTAATTTGCTTATAAGAATTTGAGATAAACGCGAATGATGCACTGTCGGCTGTGCCAATGTTTTCGTAATAATATATATGACTGTAGCTTCCCAGGAATAAATCCAGGTCATCATCATTATCAATATCAATTAGCTCCGGACAGCTTCTTCCGGGTATAGTTGAGAATGTAAATGCATCTTCTTTATTAAAGACTGGATCATTTGATGATCCATTATTGCGAAAGAACTGAAGCTCAGCCTGGTCTCCAATAAATAGATCATAATCCCCATCATTGTCAATATCACAAAATTCCGGACTTGCATAGTAGCCGGTTTGTATACCGGCATAGTTCTTTTGAGGATTGCTAAAAATCGGATGCAAATTGTTCCCTGTATTCTCAAAAAATGTAATTCCTCCAGTTAAAACACCACAAAAAAGATCGAGGTCACCATCATTGTCTATATCCACCAGTGCCGGGTCATAAAAATCATTTTGGGAGTCTACAATATTACCAGACGCCAGAGAATCAAATTGGTATGCTACAGGATTGCCTGAATTGATCATCCATTCGAGTCTGTATCTGGAACCCTGAACCAAATCGAGGTCACCATCACCATCCAGATCTCCAAAATCAACAGAAAGTTCTTCAGTTGCGCCATGGAACGCATTTGCCCAATATTCTCCATTTACTATGGCTGAGTATTCCTGCTTAAATTCCTGGGCGGTAACGGTTTGATCAATCACTGCTATCATGATGATAAATATGATTGAGATCAAATAAGAACAACTGGTATATTGGTTAGCTTTTACTTTCTGATGCGGCAGAAGAAGTACTTCTGAGTTTAAAAGAGATAATAAGATTTTTTCCATTGTATTAATTTGAAGTTGATTATATATCTTATAATCCGATATGAGAAAGATTAATCCTTTTGATTTCTGGTTTTATGAAACATCCTTACCAAATTAAAAAGGGCATAGAAACATCTCATCTGGCAGTGTACAGGCTTTCATCACCTATTATTACTTTACACTTTATAATAAAAATATGAAATCATAAGTTTATAACAGTCCCGCACAATCATAATTTACGGGAATATAGCATTTTACGTGATAGTCTATGCTTTTCTTTGGATGTATATTTATTTGTATTCTAAATAGAATGGGCCATTTAGATCCAGGTGAGCTCCTCCTGAAGACTTACCCTTTCCGGACAGCGATATGATATTTCTTCTCCAAATAATTATCTGATTCTTCAGATATAATCCCTAATTTGTTTTCCCAAACAATTCACCCACATTCACCATAAAAACACCCATGTCTGACTTCAAACTCCTCACCGGCAAACTCATCGAATTCCGCGACGCCCGCAACTGGGAACAATTCCACAACCCGAAGGATCTCGCCCTTGCCATATCCATCGAAGCAGCCGAACTGAACGAGCTGTTCCTCTGGAAAAACGAAAGCGAAACCGCAGAAGTAGACAAAGCCAAAGTCGAGGAAGAACTCGCCGACATCTTTGCCTTCGCCCTCCTCCTGGCAGAAAAATACAATTTCGACATCCCCGAAATGGTCCTGAAAAAAATAGAAACCAACAGCAGGAAATACCCGGTTGAAAAGGCAAAGGGGACCGCGAAAAAGTATAATGACCTTTAGTCCATGCTCATCCACCAGGGACCAACGACCGATTAAGTACAATGACCTCAAGGCTATGCTCATCCACCCGCGACCTACGAACAAAAAAGTATAACGACCTCTAGGAAATGCTCATCTTCCAGGGACCAACGACCGAGTTTGTCCGCCTGAACCGCCTGAACAGGCTGTCCGGGCAGATGGTCGAAAACTTCAAGACATACACCGGCTACTATCCCAATGAAAACGAGATCCAGTCCTGGCAGAATTCGCTTTCCAGGGTAAGCGATGTGGTTGAGCTCGCAGACCTCAAAGACAACTACGTCGCGCTTGAGTATTTCGTACCCTACAACGACCGCAGCCGCATAGACTGCCTTCTTTTCGGCCGCAACCCCATAACAAGCAACGACCCCACAACAAGCAGCAACCCCACAACAAGCCGAAACCCCACAACAAGCAGCAACCCCGCAACAAGCCGCAACCCCCCAACAAGCCGCAACCCCACAACAAGCAACGTTTACCTGATCGAACTGAAGCAGTGGTCCTCGGTCGAAGCCACCGGCATTGAAGGCAATTTCGTCGAGACCTTCACCGGTGGAGGCAAAAGGGTGGTCACCCATCCGTCCCAGCAGGTCAAGGGATACCATAATTACCTCCTGGATTTCATCGAGGAATTCGAGAAGGATCCCCCGCTCAGCCTTATAAGCTGTTCCTATTGCCACAACTACAGCCGGAGGGACGGCTCCGGGCTGTTCGACCCGGTCTGGTCGAACATCGTCAGGGATTACCCGGTGTACTGCAAGGAGGATGTTAAAGCCCTGGCAGGGGAATTAAGGGCGAGGCTATCGGATGGAAAGGGACTCGAGGTATTCAACCGCTTCATGCAAAGCAGGATCAGGCCCTCCAAAAAGCTGCTTGAGCATATCCCCTCAT
>CAYQBZ010000080.1:0-11052 GCA_964415855.1 uncultured Rikenellaceae bacterium | reverse complement strand
ATTTCTTCGGCACTATCGATGCGGGACTCAACCACATCGACCGCGTGTTCGACGTCCCGTCTCTCTACTCCGGTTTTGAAAATCTGATGGCTGTTTATGGCTATGGTCTGCAGATCTACTGTGATTTTTCTGGATATACCGACATCGCCATTGGTATTGGACTGATACTCGGATTCAGGCTCCCTGTCAATTTTAACTCTCCATACAAGGCAGTAAATGTAAGCGATTTCTGGAAGAGATGGCACATCTCACTCTCAAGGTGGCTGAAAGACTATTTATATATACCCCTGGGAGGTAACAGGAAGGGTAAAATCAGGACCAATATCAATCTCATGATAACCATGCTTCTCGGAGGGCTGTGGCACGGCGCTTCGGTCAGGTTTGTCATGTGGGGTGCTTTGCATGGCGCAGGACTTGTAATTAACAAGATATGGGCCTCTGTTTTTGGGATGCGCCATAAAAGGGGTATCATCAGAAGGGCTGTGGCAGTGTTTATCACATTCCAGTTCGTCAGCTTCTGCTGGATCTTCTTCCGGGCTCCCGATTCAGACAGGATAATAATAATGTTGAAGCAGATGACGGAAAATTTTTCACCGGTTTCCTATCAGGCTGTGCTGCTGGCTTACAGCAATGTCTTCGTATTGATAATGGCAGGATATATTATACATTTCTTGCCTGAAAGGATAAAAGAATCATACAGGGGCCTGTTTATAAGAATACCAATGTTGCTGCAACTGGTGATTGTAATGATTGTGGCAATACTGCTCTTTCAGATGCGTACAACAGATGTCATGCCTTTCATCTATTTCAGGTTCTGATCTTTCATCTCCGGTTGTCAGGACAATGAAATAGCTCCCTCCGGGTAACTATAAATAGAAATTCCCATCCTGTTCCGATTTTACAAAAGGAGCAATGGCCCTGTGATAGATGCCATGAACCCAGGCAATGGCCATGCCATAATTAGTAACCGGTACTCCTGCTCTGACAGCCGGCAGAAGCCTGTTGTGAAGCTGCTTCCTGGTTATCATGCAGCCGCCGCACTGTATTGCAAGTGAATAATCTGTTACCGGACGGGGCAGGTTATCCAGCCCTGCCACAACATCGTATTCAATCCTTTTCCCGGTGAAGCCTGAGATCCACCTGGGAATCTTTGTTCTCCCGATGTCGTCGCAGGCAATATGATGAGTACATGATTCGAGAAGTAGCACCCTGTCACCGTCCTTCAGATCAGATATTTTCGGAGTGCCCTTCAGGTAGTTTTCAAAGTCTCCTTTGAACCTGGCAAGCATTATGCTGAAGCTTGTAAGCGGTATATCCGGCGGGACAGATGCGTCGGCTTTAACAAATACCTGCGAATCGGTTATGGCAAGTGCAGGCCTGATACCGGTTCTTTTCAGGAAGACATCCACCTCTCTCTCCTTCAGAACTACTGCAACGGCCTCATTATCAAGAATATCCCGTATGGCCTGGACCTGTGGCAGTATTAAGCGGCCGGCAGGAGCTTCAACATCAATAGGTGTTATAAGAAGAACAATGTCTCCATAGCTTATCAGGTCACCGATAAGTGAAGGTGTCTTATAGGAATGTTCAGGAATTGCTTCACACAATGAGCCAATAATTTCCTCATAGTTGCGTCTGTCAACGGCAGAAAATTCAATGGGATATGTACCGGTAAGCTTGTTTACTGCTACCCTGAATTCCGGGCTAAGGGTCCGGATATCTGAAAAACTGTGTATAATAATATACGGAATGTCATGTTCATGAAATTTTGCAAGGAGATCATCCTCAAACTCTCCCCAGGAATTATGCGAAATGACCAGGATAGCCAGGTCAATAATTGAGAGAGTCCGTGCAGTGCGCTCAACTCTTTTTGCTCCCAGGTCACCTGTGTCGTCAATACCGGCCGTATCGACAAGTATTACAGGACCAAAGCCTGTGATCTCGAAAGATTTTTTTACCGGATCGGTAGTCGTTCCTGCCTGGTCTGACACAATGGCAATATCCTGGCCCGCCAGACAGTTGATCAGGCTGCTTTTACCTATGTTCCGTCGCCCGTATATTCCGATATGAGGCTTTGACTCCCTGCCTTTTGACATCCCGGTTGTGATTTGCTTCAAAATTAGCAATTTTCTGTAAGATACGGTCTCTTTTAATCCCGGGGGGAGACCGATGAAGTTACAGCTGCAATTTTATTTCATGAAGCCATCTGCCTAAGTGTGAAATATACATATTATAATACATATTTAAATACATATTTTAATATATATTAATTATGATAAGAACCATATAATCAGTGCTATAGGAAGAAGCAAAAAATAGGATGAATTTCACAGGTCTTCAAGGGAGAAACCTAACTTGAGCAGGTTTCCTGGTTGAAGTATGGTTTTAAGCCTGGCATTGTCAATCACTTTCAGGGCATTATTTGCTTCGAAGATATCAATCTTTTCTTTTTTCATCAGTTTTGCCAGTTCAGATGCCTTATTATAGCCTATATAAGGAGTGAGGGCTGTTGTAACTGAAGGGCTGAGCAAAGTAGCCTCATAGGCAGCAGAATCATTGATAATCAGCTCATTGAAGAGGTTTTCGAGTAGAGTAATATTACACGAGATAAGAAGCCTGATGCTTTCAATCAGAGCACAGCCTATAACAGGCAGGTATGCATTAAGCTCAAGATTTCCCTGTCCGCATAGTGAGCTTATGAGCATATCGTTGGCATATACTTTATGAGCTGAAGAAATGACAAATTCAGGAATGACAGGATTGATCTTTCCGGGCATTATTGAACTACCGACCTGCCTGTCTGGTAACAGAAGGATTTTTCTGCCGCTTATATCGGCAGCTAGTATTCGAAGATCTGAAGACATTTTCTCGAGGCTGACGGCGTGAGCCTTCAGCGTAGCATGGATCTCAACCCATCTGTCGAGGTTTGATGTAGCATCCGGGAGGTTTTCACTTCGTGCCAGCGGTAATCCTGTAAGCTTCCGTAGTTCAGGAACAACCTCCATTATAAAGAACCGTGGCACAGATAATCCTGTTCCTGTGGCACCACCTCCCAGGTTCACCTGTTTGATCCGCTCCTGGCATTTCGATACTCTCCACCAGTCACGCGAGAGCGCTTCATTATAGTTACTGAACAGCATTCCGAACGATGAAGGGACAGCTTCCTGCATCTGGGTATAACCGGGCCGGAGTTTTTCTCGTGTCTCCCTTTCAAACTGCTCGGTCTTTTGACGCAGAGTATTTATCTGTCCTTCGAGGGATGACAGTAGTCTCATTACTGCAACTGTAAGAGCAGTCGGTACTACATCATTGGTTGACTGGTAGATATTTGCATGCTCGAGGGGATCGATATGGTGATATTCCCCGCATTTATGGCCTGTCTTAAGAAGTGCCGTGTTAGTTATTATCTCATTAACATTCATATTGATGCTGGTACCTGCTCCTCCCTGTACAGCAGGTACAATGAACTGATCAAATGAATTACCTTCCGATACTTCGTGTGATGATTCGATGATTGCATCCATTATATCGTCACCGATAATCTTAAAAGACTGTTGCTTTCCTCCTTTTTTAAAGGCTGCATCGCGGAATTTACGGTAAGTAATGTAGCAGGCCATTTTCGTTATTCCGACGGCCCGGTACCACTCAGGGGGGAAAGGGGAGTCTCCCGGGAAATTTTCCCTGGCCCGTGCAGCATGGATGCCGTAAAGGGCATTTTCAGGTATTTCTTTTTCCCCGAGGGAATCTTCTTCAATCCGAAACATTATAGCTGATTTAGCTCTGTGCAACTCTGTTAAGTCTCTGTGATGCTCTGTTTAACAAAGAGTAAGGAACTTGTACAGAGTTACACAGAGAAGCAAGCGGGAGCCACAGAGAAATTAAATATTACTGCCTGATACAGGTCGTGCATAGTCAAGAACATCTTTCCCCGTTATCTCATTTGGACACAGGATAATGAGTCGTTCGAGGACATTCCGGAACTCCCTGACATTACCGGTCCATTCGATTTTCCTGAGCTCGTTGATCGCTTCCTTCCGGATAACTTTCTTACTCATCCCATAATCACGGCATATCAGAGCATTAAAGTGTTCGGCCAGAAGTGGGATATCATCTTCTCTTTCATTAAGCGAAGGCACATGTATCAATATGACGCTCAGTCTGTGATAGAGATCTTCACGGAACACATTATTTTCAATTTCTTTCTTGATATTTTTATTGGTAGCTGTTACTATCCTTACATTCACATGAATATCCTTATCTGATCCTACCCTGGTTATCTTGTTCTCCTGCAGTGCCCTTAAGACTTTTGCCTGGGCAGAGAGGCTCATATCACCTATTTCGTCAAGGAACAGTGTTCCTCCGTTTGCCTGTTCAAACTTGCCGATCCTTTGCTTTATAGCGGAAGTGAATGAACCTTTTTCATGGCCGAACAACTCGCTCTCGATCAGTTCAGAGGGTATGGCTGCGCAATTCACCTCCACGAAAGGACCCCTGGCCCTCTGGCTTTTTTCATGTATCTGGTGAGCGACCAGCTCCTTACCCGTACCATTTGAGCCTGTTATCAGGACCCTGGCCTCAGTGGGAGCTACCTTCTCTATCATATCTTTGACCTGTTTGATTGCCCCGGACTCACCTACAATTTCATACATTTTGCTCACCTTGTTTTTCAGAACCTGTGTCTGAGTTATCAGGGTGGACTTATCCATGGCATTGCGGATAGTGATAAGAAGCCTGTTCAGGTCAAGAGGTTTTTCCAGGAAGTCGTATGCTCCTTTTTTGATAGCCTCCACAGCAGTATCTATATTACCATGTCCGGAGATCATTATAACAGGTGTTGCAGCTGTTATTTCCAGTATCCTGCCAAGCACTTCGATACCATCCATCTTGGCCATTTTGATGTCGCAAAGCACTACGTCATAAGAATTTGCAGTGAACAACTCTAGTCCTGAAGGTCCGTCTTCTGCAAGATCAACTTCATGCTTTTCATATTCCAGCACCTCTTTCAGGGTGTTCCTTATTGATTTTTCATCATCTATTACCAGGATTTTCGGCATAGTATTTTATAATTATATCAGTACTTACCCGCTGTACATGAGCCATTTCCACATCTCTTTCCATGATGTTTTCTTTCCGTACATAAGTATACCGGTACGATATACTTTAGCGGCCATCCAGACAAAAGCAACAAAGGTTACCAGCATAAGCGCCATTGAGATACCCAGTTGCCAGAAAGGTACACCAAAAGGGATCCGGGCAAGCATCACGATAGGAGCGGTAAGGGGTATTAATGAACACCAGAACGAAAGAGGACTTTCCGGATTCTGCATGGTCCCTATTGCCACCATAAGTCCTATTATTATAGGTATCGTTACTGGAAGCATAAACTGTTGCGTCTCTGTTTCATTATCGACAGCCGAACCTATTGCGGCAAATACTGATGCATACAGCAGGTAACCTGTAATAAAATAAAAGATAAAGGAGAAGATGATAAGTCCCCAGGGCTGATTCATTGCAGTGTCGAACAGTTTAGAGAACTCCTCAAGCTGGGGCGATGTTTCTGATGTCTTTTGCAGAGCGGCATCCGGTTGATCTTCTGACATCATGTTCTGGGGCATGGTCCGGCTGATCTCTGTAATATCTGACTTGGACAGAACTGTTGTTTTGAGAACGGTAACTGCAGCAAAGGTCAGAAATACCCATATCATGAACTGTGTAAGACCAACAAGGGCAATACCTATAATTTTCCCCATCATCAGCTGCACAGGTTTTACCGATGAGATAATTACTTCAACTACCCTGCTCGTTTTTTCTTCAATAACACCTCTCATTACCTGAGCCCCGAAGATAAAGACCAGCATATACATCAACAAACCGAGAATATATGCAAGGGCCATGGCAATACCGGTGTTTGTCTCTTTTACGGTACCCGATGAATCGATCTTGATTGTCTGTACCGATACATTTGTATCGATATTCTTCATTATTTCATCGAGGTTTTCGATCTTGTATGCAAGTAGTTTCTGTCTCTCAATTTCTTTTTCGAGCGAATTTTCAATATGCTGTAAGAGGTTTATCGGAGGTTGCTGTTTTGAGATCAGCTGAATTGCATTAGGAGTATTTACAATTTCAGGCGAGATATAGAGGATCCCGTAATACCCGGCTTTTTCAAAAGTGCTTTTGAGATCTTCCAGTTTTACATTCTCGAGGTATACAAATTCAGCATCCTTGGTGTTCTTTATAACACCTTTAAAGAGGTCGGAGTTATCCTCGATCACGGCAATCTTTTTAAATTCACCTCCCTGGCTCATCATAAGAGTTGGCAGGAGTACAACCAGGGAAGCCATAAGAAGCGGGGCAAGAATTGTCATTATAATAAATGATTTCTTTCTCACCCTGGTAATGTATTCTCTTCTGATAATTACAGATATCTTATTCATAATATGCAGGTTATTATTTTTATTGGATGCATTAATTGCGTGTTTCCACCACCCTTATAAATATCTCGTTCATTGATGGCATAGCAGGATTAAAAGAGAGTATATTACCTGATTTCATCACCATCTGGAGGATTTCATTCTGTTTTATCGTATCTAAGGTTTTAAGCCTGAAAATACTTTTTCCACTGTTAAGCTGATGATCCAGAATGTCGTAATGTCCATTGCCCTCAATACTGATATCTCCCTCGAGAACCAGATCATATTCATTGGCAGCCCATTTGCTGCGTATTTCGTCCACACTGCCTTCAAGGATCGTTTTAGCTTTGTTTATGAGTGTAATATTATCACAAAGTTCTTCCACCGATCCCATGTTATGTGTTGAGAAGATTATTGTGGCTCCTCTTTCCCTGAGGAAAAGGATCTCGTTTTTGACTATTTTTGTATTGACAGGGTCAAATCCGGAGAATGGTTCATCGAAAATGATAAGCTTTGGCTCATGAAGGACCGTTGTGATGAACTGTACTTTCTGCTGCATACCTTTTGACAGTTCCTCTATTTTCTTGCCCCACCAGTCAATAATATCCAGCTTCCTGAACCAGTACTTCAGCCTTTTCATCGCTTCCGCCTTTGACAGTCCTTTTAAGCGGGCAAGGTATAAGGCCTGTTCGCCTACCTTCATTTTCTTATACAGACCTCTCTCTTCCGGCAGGTAACCAATATACTGAACATCATCGGGAGTCAGCTTCCTGCCATTCAGGAACAATTCCCCTGTATCTGGTCCGGTTATCTGATTTATTATCCGTATGAGGGTGGTTTTCCCTGCACCGTTAGGTCCCAGCAGTCCGTAAATGCACTGTTCCGGCACGGAAATACTCACATTATCAAGTGCAAGCTGGGTGCCGTACTGCTTTGTGACATTCTTAGCTTCAAAAAGTGTCATTGGAGAATGGATTATTATATTATTTCAAAAGAAATGTAAATATAAAAATTCTCCTTGTAACTATGTGCGTTCCCGGTGCAACTCTTTAAAAGTTATTATTTTTTTTACCTGAACTCCACCAGGTTTATGCAGGAGAGCGTGGAGGAATAATTTTTCAGTCGAAATAGCCCCTCATTCTTTCGAAGAATCCTTTATCGTATTTATCGGGATCTGGCGTGAAAGAGGCTGATTCCTTGAATTTCTCGAATATCCTGGTCTCCTCCTTGCTGAGGTTTTTGGGGATCCATACATTGACGTTTACCAGCAGGTCTCCCCTGCCATAGCCATTGACTTCAGGCAGTCCCTTCCCTCTGAGCCTTAGGATTTTCCCTGGTTGGGTACCAGGTTCTATTTTGATTTTTACATTATTGCTGATTGTCGGGACCTCTACATGTGTGCCGGTAATTGCATCGGGTACACTTATGAATAAATTATAGATAAGATCATTACCTTCCCTTATCAGTTCGGGATGCTCCTCCTCATCAATAACCACCAGGAGGTCCCCGTTTACACCTCCCCGTCTGGGAGCATTTCCCTTTCCGCTCACCGTCATCTGCATACCTTTACCAACACCGGCGGGGATATTTATTTTGATTACCTCTTCTTTCTTCACAATACCTTCTCCGTAACAGTCAGGGCATTTCTTTATTACAGTCTTGCCTTCGCCGCCGCAGGAGGGACATACTGAAGTTGTCTGCATCTGCCCCAGCATTGTATTGGTGAGCCTTGTAACATGTCCGGACCCATGACAGGTGGAACATGTTGAGAGACCGGAAGATCCCTCGGCACCTGTTCCTCCGCAGGAGTTGCAGGTATTGTATTTATTAACCTTTATTTTCTTTTCCGTTCCGTTGGCTATCTCGCTCAGGGTAAGTTTTACCTTAACCCTCAGGTTACTTCCTTTGTTAATTCTTCTTCCTCTCCTCGACGATCCCCCAAAAGCGCCAAATCCACCGAAAGCATCACCAAAAATATCACCGAACGATGAAAATATGTCATCCATTGTCATTCCGCCACCACCGAATCCGTTTCCTGCGCTTCCCATACCGGCATGACCGAACCGATTATACCGTGCTCTTTTTTCATCATTGCTCAGCACTTCGTAGGCTTCGGCAGCTTCCTTGAAGTTCTCCTCGGCAGTCTTGTCCCCGGGATTTTTATCAGGGTGATATTTTAAGGCCTGTTTCCTGTATGCCTTTTTTATCTCCTCTTTGGTGGCCTCTTTCGATACTCCCAGCACTTCATAATAGTCTCTTTTTCCCATCCTGATTATATTTACTTAATAAAGCCACAAAACAGATTGCGATTTTGTAATTATCTTATTCACCTACAACTACTTTAGAAAACCTTAAGACCTTGTCCTGAAGGTAGTAACCCTTTAATACCACATCAACAACCTTACCTTTTTTCTTATCATCATCCACGGGTGCTTTAGCAACCGCTTCATGAAGATCTACATTAAATGCCTGGTTCATTGATTCAATCTCATTTACACCATTCTGCCTGAGAAATTCGCTGAATTTTCCATAAATGAGGTCGATACCGTTTTTAATTGCTACGCAGTCGGTGGCTGAATCCATGTGAGCCATTGCCCTGTCAAAATCATCCATCAGCGGGATTATCTTGAGGAGAAGGTTTTCACCGGCATATTTCGAGATGTCCATTTTCTCGCGAAGGGTTCTTTTGCGATAGTTGTCAAATTCAGCAGACAGGCGTATATATTTATCCTGCATTTCTGCCAGTTTTGCTTCAAGCTCCTTCAGACTGTCTTTTTCTTTGGCATGTTCCCTGCCGGTCTTTTTCCCTTTTCCAGTGTCCTCTTCTACTATAACATCGCCCCCGACAGTCTCACCATTGCCCGATGTGTCTGCTTTTTGCCCGGCCTTATTCTCCTTATTATCAATAGTTTTGTCTGAATTTTCTTGTTTAATATCTTTCCCGGCCATTTTGTTTTTCTTAACCATAGCTCTCTGATTACTGAATTGTTTCCCAACTTATAACAAATTACCTGCCAACATGTTTGGGTTGTCAATTTGACAGTAAGGTACGGGGATATGACGGTGCGGCCTTATTACGGTACGACGCTATGATGGTTATATTGCTGCACCGTTGCACCATCGTAGCGCTGTACCATTGTACCGTTATTCTATCCGTTGAATATCTGCACCCAGTGCATTAAGGCGTATGTCGATTCTTTCATAGCCTCTGTCAATCTGTT
Source organism: uncultured Rikenellaceae bacterium (assembly GCA_964415855.1). GTDB lineage: Bacteria > Bacteroidota > Bacteroidia > Bacteroidales > VadinHA17 > LD21. The sequence goes on along the minus strand of CAYQBZ010000080.1, from coordinate 1,418 downwards.
CAATGTTGTTGATGATGCTTCTGCCATCTGCCGAGAGGGCTGCTATGAGGAGGGCCACGCCTGCCCTTATATCCGGGGAGGACATATTTGTGCCTTTCAGCCTTATCATCTTATCCTGTCCTATAACGGTAGCACGGTGTGGATCGCAGAGGATTATCTGGGCTCCCATATCAATAAGTTTATCTACAAAAAAGAGCCTGCTTTCAAACATTTTCTGATGGATAAGAACAGCTCCCTTTGCCTGTGTGGCAGTCACCAGCATCACACTCAGCAGGTCAGGAGTGAGACCGGGCCAGATAGCATCGGATATGGTCATAATAGATCCGTCAATGAAGGTCTCTATCTCATAATGATCCTGGTGTGGTATAAAGATGTCGTCGCCCCTTCTCTCGAGGTTTATACCGAGCCGGCGGAATGAATCGGGGATGATCCCAAGGTTATCATATGATGTATTCCTGATTGTTATCTCAGATTCCGTCATTGCAGCCAGTCCGATGAATGAACCTATCTCAATCATATCCGGCAATATGGTATGGGAACAGCCATCAAGACTATTTACCCCGTCAATATATAGCAGGTTGGAACCTGTTCCTTCAATTTTTGCCCCCATCGAGACCAGCATCCTGCACAGTTGCTGGATATATGGTTCACAGGCTGCATTGTAAATAGTCGTTCGGCCCTGTGCCAGTACAGCTGCCATGATAATATTGGCTGTGCCGGTAACGGAAGCTTCATCAAGGTGCATATACGTACCTTTAAGCGCAGGAGCTTCAACCCTGAAAAAAGGGTCGGAGGTATCAAATTCAAACTTTGCCCCAAGTTTCTGAAATCCGATGAAATGAGTATCAACTCTTCTCCGGCCTATCTTATCTCCTCCCGGTTTTGGGATAAATGCTTTCCCGAACCTGGCCAGCAATGGACCCACTATCATAATAGAACCTCGCAGACTGGAGCTTAGAGCCCTGAATTCTGCAGTCTGAAGGTAATCGAGGTCAACATCTTTAGCTTCGAAACTTGCTGAGGAGGGTGATTCCCTGCTGACTTTCACACCCATACGTCCAATAAGTTCAATAAGCCTGTTTATATCGCTGATATCAGGAATATTCCTCAGAGTGACTTTCCCTGGAGTGAGGAGAGTTGCACATATAACCTGCAAGGCTTCATTTTTGGCACCCTGAGGTATGATCTCACCTTTAAGGGATCTTCCTCCGTTAATAATAAACGTACCCATTAATGACGGCTGTGTCCTTTTTTCTTATTGTATGGTTTATTTTGCTGTTTGCCATGAGGTTTTCCCTGAGGTTTCCTTTTAGTCTGTGGGATCAGGTCCTTTACCTCAAGAATTTTTACTCCATCTGTCATTTTTAACCTGCCTCCGGAAAGCAGTTTCATATCGGATATAATTACCTCATCTGCTA